>CAYODC010000040.1:0-12065 GCA_964402575.1 uncultured Verrucomicrobiota bacterium | reverse complement strand
GCCTTCCCCTCTCCCTACATTTTAATCCTGTAAATCCTGTAATCCTGTCAAAACCGGTTTCTAGCTCTTCGACTCACCCTTCGCGTCTTTGCGCCTTGGCGTGATCTTGTCTTCGATTCATTCTGACTCCTGACTCCTGAATCCTATCCTCTCCCCCCATACACTTCTCTCCCATGTCGCCCCCTCCGCGCTTTTCCATCGGCCCACGCGAGCTGGCCGTTGACCATCGCCGCGCGGAGGCGGACGGTGAATTCGAAATCCGGAAACGGATGCCACGCGGCGCGGGTCACGATTTTCTTGTCGGCCATTGTCGACTTTTTCGTCGCCTCGGCGAAAACCAGATCCGCCCAGGCACCCTCGCGGATGCCGCCGCGATCTTCGATCCCGTAGCATTCGGCGGCCTTGCGCCCCGACAGCTCCAGATAGCGCTTCCAGGAAATCTCCCCGCGCTTCGCCAGCGTCAGCAGGAGCGGCCCCAGCCATTCGATGCCGGCAATCCCCGATGGCGGCTCGGCGGATGCCTTTTCCTTGGCCAGATGCGGTGCGTGGTCGGTGGATACGAAATCGATGCCGCCGTTCTTCACGGCCTCATAGATGGCCGCGCGGTCTTCTTCGGAACGCAGTGGCGGATTCACTTGATAGCGCGGGCCTACGCGCAAATAGTCGTCCTCGTTCAGCAAAAAGTAGTGCGGGCAGGTCTCGGCCCAGATGTCGTGCCCGAGGCGCTTCATCCGCGCCACCCATTCGATCTCGTCCGCCGTGCTGCAATGGGCGATCACCAGCCGCGGACGCTGCTTCGCCGGCACCCGCCGCCACGCCGTCTCGATGCTCTTCAGCGCCGCCCTCACCGCTGCGCGCGGCCGGCGCAGATAGTGGTCGAGTTTTCCACGGTATGGAAAACTTTTTCCCGGATTTTCCACAGCATGGAAAACTTTTTTCCACACCGTGGAAAACTTCCGCTCGTCCTCGGCGTGGATCACGGCGAGGGACTGTCGGCGGAAGATGCGCTCGAGGGCGTCCACGTCGCGCAGGGCGGCCAGCTCCGACGACTTCGCCATGTAGATCTTCACGCCGGCGGAATTCTTCGGGGCCTGCGGGCCGCCGGGGGTCGCTTGCAAGAAAAGGCCGTAGTTCACGCGCGACGTTTCGGCGAACCGCGCGCGTTTTTTCTCGAAGCGTTCGCGGGTCGTGCAGGGCGGCACGTTGTTGGGCATGTCCAGCACGGTGGTCACGCCGCCCTTGAGCGCGGCCAACGTCCCGTGGACAATGCCCTCCTTGTGCTCCTGCCCCGGCTCGCGCAGATGCACGTGCGCATCGATCAGACCCGGCACGATGAACAGCCCGTCGGCATCGATCCGCCGCGCGGCGGCCGGCCATCGCAGCGCGGCCACGGCGTCCCCCTTCGCGGGATCGTCGCTGGCATAGTCGCTGTCCAGTTTCTCGATGCGGCCGCCGTCGAGATGGATCGTTCCCCAATGGAACCAGCCATCCTCCCCCAGCCAGGAGGCGTTCTGAATTTGCTTTTTCACGATCGAACCTCTGAACCATTGAACCACGGATGGACACAGATGGACACAGATGGGAAAGACAGGAATTCAAATCCGTGTCTATCCGTGTTCATCCGTGGTTGATTTCTGGTTTTCATTCCCATTCGATCGTTCCGGGAGGTTTGGTGGTGATGTCGTAGAACAAATGCCCCGCGCCGGGAACGGCGCGGATTTCACGCGAGAGGTCCGCGAGCAGGGCGAAATCGATGGGATACACGTCGGCGGTCATGGCATCCTTGGAACAGACCGGGCGCAGCACGAAGGCCTGGTTGCCGTCGGTGTCGAACAGCGGCAGCGCAATCGCCGGGGCCTGCCAGATTTCCGGAATGTGCGCAATCCGGCGGTGCAGGAGGTCGTCCACCCGCCGCAGCCGGTCGAGACCGTTCTTGGCCACGTAGGTCTCGCGCAGGATGAATTCCACGCCGGAAAGATCGTCGAGACTGATCACGACGCGGTTGATGCCGGCGAGCTGGTTGACCAGCCGCGCGGCGCAGGCGTTGAGCGCGGACCAGCCGGGCCAATGGCCAGTCGGGCTCCAAACCACCGCCGGATGGCGATAGGATCGCTCATCGCCCTGCACGCCCACGCTGCGCACCGGCAGGATCCGCCCGCGCAAAATTGATTTACGGCCGTTTGGAGACCCGGCGCCCTCGCCGGGCGGCTGTTGGCTGTTCCCTTGGATATTGGATATTGAATGTTGAATGTTGGATATTGAAATCCCATCCCGGGACGAGGGCGTCCCGTCTCCATCTAGCTCTGGAAAAGACTCTTCCAGAATCCGCTCCAGCGCGGGCTGGTCGGCGAATGCCGCCGGCGCGGGCGATCCATCGTGGCACAGCAGGCGAATGCCGAGGCCGGGCCCGGGAAACGGATGCCGGTCCAGCAGCGCCTGCGGCAGGCCCAGTTCGCGGCCCAACAGACGCACTTCGTCCTTGTACAGGTCGCGCAGGGGCTCGACGACGAGTCCGCGATCGATCATCTGCTGGATTTCCGGCACGCGGTTGTGGTGGGTCTTGATCAGCGCGGCGTTCTTCGTGCCGCCGCTCTCGATCGTGTCGGGATAGATCGTCCCCTGCACCAGCTTCCAGTTGTCGCCCAGATCGAGCGCGCGCAACTTGGCGCGCAGCACGTCCACGAACAGGCGGCCGATGATGGCGCGCTTTTTCTCGGGATCGGCCACTCCGGCGAGTTCGCGCAGGAACAGGGCCTCCGCGCGTTCGATCTCGATGTTCTCGAACCCTTCGGCGGCCAGAAAACGCAGAATGTCGTCGGACTCGCCCAGGCGCATCAGGCCGGTATCCACGTGCAGCGACCGCACGCGGCCAGGGCCGACCGCTTCGATGCAGACTTGAAGCGCGACCAGCGAATCCACGCCGCCGGAAACCAGCAGAAAGAGCGTCGCGTCGCCGGCGGCGGCGCGGGTCTGTTCAACGATGCGCTGCCGCATGCCGTCGGCCCGCCACGGGGTTTCGATGCGGCAACGCGACAGGAAGTTTTTCAGGAGGACGCCGCCGTGCGGGGTATGCACCACTTCGGGATGAAACTGCAAGCCGTAGATCTCTTCGTTCTCCGCCTCGTAGGCCGCGACGGCGCAGGCGTCGGACGTGGCCGCCACCCGGAACCCCGGCGGAACCTGGGCGACATGATCGCCGTGGCTCATCCAGACGGACTGTTCGGCGGGCAGCCCCGCAAACAGCCGCGCGCCTTCGGTGCTGAGGATGGTCGTCGGCCCATATTGCCGGTCGCGCCCGTGCGCCAGCTCGCCGCCGAAAAGCTTCGCGAGCAACTGATGGCCGAAGCAAATCCCGAGAATCGGATTTCTGAACCCTTCGAGGCGCGGGCGCATCAACGCGACGTGCGCGTCCGTCACCGATTGCGGCCCCCCGGAAAGAATCACCCCGGCCGCGCGCGAGGCGAGCGCATCATCGAAATCCTCGGGCTGGACCACGATGGAATAGACGCCCAGCCCGCGCACGCGATTGGCGATCAGATGGGCGTATTGCCCGCCGAAATCCAACACAACAATGAAATCTATTTCCGTGTGGAGCATTCCTTCTCCTGTTCGATTTGGCGCACGAGGTCTTCCGACGCCCCGGTGGGATACTCGCCCGAGAAGCACGCGTAGCAGCACGGCAGATCGTGGTAGAGTGCGCGCAGGTCGTCGAGCGACTGGTAGATGACGGCGTCGGCGTCGAGATAGCGGGCGATCTGGCCGGGATCGTAGTGGGCGGCGATGATCTCCCGCTTGACCGACATGTCGATGCCGTAAATGCACGGACAGGTGATCGGCGGCGCGGCGGAGATGAAGTAGATTTCCTTCGCCCCGCTCTCGCGCAGCAGCTTCACGATGTGCTTGGACGTGGTGCCGCGCACGATCGAATCGTCTACCACCGCCACCTTCTTCCCGCGCACAACGTCCTTGAGCGGATTGAGCTTCTGGCGGACGATCTTTTCGCGGCGGGCCTGCGTCGGCACGATGAAACTGCGGCCGACGTGGTTGTTCTTGGCCAGTCCGCGCCGGTACGGAACGCCCAGCGCTTCCGCCATGCCCGATGCGAAGAAGTACGCCGACGAAGGAACATCGATGACCAGATCGGGCTGAATTCCGGCCTTCCGGACCTGCTCAGCGAGCTGCCGGCCGATGCGCACGCGCTCGGTCGCCACCAGCCGGCCGTTGATCACCGAATCCTCGCGGGCGAAGTAGATGTACTCGAACACGCAGAAGGCCTGTTTTTCGGCGCGGCAGATGCGGCTGTGCACCTTGCCCTCGTTGTCGATCAGCACCGCCTCCCCCGGGCGCAGGTCGCGGATCACTTCGAACCCGAGATAGTCGAAGCAGTCGGTCTCCGACGCGAACGCATAGACCATGCCCTTGTCGGTGTATTTCTGGCCCAGCACCAGCGGGCGGATGCCGTGCGGATCGGTGAAGGCCAGCAGGCCGTGGCCGGCGATGATCGTCAGCGCCGAATACGCGCCCTGCACCTGCTCCTGAACGGTCTGCACCGAATCGAATATCTCGTCGGGCGTCAGCGACTTGAGGTTCTTTTTCTCCAGCGCGGCGGCGAAGGCGTAGAGGATCAGCGCCACATCGTTGGAGGTGTCGAGCAGCCGGTGGGCGTCTTCGCACAGGGTCTGCTTGAGCTGCCGGAAGTTCACCACGTTGCCGTTGTGCACCATCGCCAGCCCGAACGGATACATCACCACCGTCGGCTGGGCGTCGAGCACGTCGGTGGATCCCTGCGTGGCGTAGCGCACGTGACCGAGGCCACAGGAACCGGCAAAGCGCGAGAGGTCCACTTTCTTGAAGGCCTGGCTGACCAGTCCGTCCGCCTTGTGGAGGTGAAACCGGTGGTTGAAGGTGACGATGCCGGCGGCATCCTGGCCGCGATGCTGAATGGCCGTCAGGCCCTCCAGCAGCGTGGCGGCGATGTTGTCGTGTCCGATGATTCCGAGGATTCCGCACATGGGTTTAAGGTTGCAGGTTAAAGGTTGAAGGTTGAAGGACTGGATTATCTGGATCGATCATTCTGACTCCTGAATACTTGCAGGAAGTCCCGCAGGGCTTCCGCATAGAGCTGGTGTTCCACGGCGAGGCCGCGGCGCTCGACTTCGGCGAGGGTGTCCGCGCCGCGCAGGTCCACTTCGCGCTGGGCGAGGATGGAACCGGTGTCGAGGCCTTCGTCCACCAGATGCACGGTGATCTGGGTAGTGATCAGTTTGTTCTCGAACGCCCAGGCGTAGCCGTGCAACCCCTGGTGGAGTTTCGTGTCGGCGGGATGGATGTTGAGAATGCGTCCGCGATACGTTTCCACGATGCGCGGCGTTACGATCCGCATGTAGCCTGCCAGCACCACGACGTCGGCGCGGCAGTTTTCCAGCGCAGCGAGGAGGGCGTTTTCATAGACCTCCCCGCTCATGGTCTTAGCGTCGAGCGCGAGGGTGTTCAACCCCATCTCGCGCGCCATTTCAAGCCCCGGCGCAGTCGGGCGGCTGGAAATCACGGCGGCGATTTCGCAATGCCCGGCCAGCACGCCGTCGCGGGCGCTCTGCGCCAGCGCTACCATGTTGCTGCCGCGCCCGGATATCAGAATGGCCACGCGGGGCTTCACGCCGGTCCCCTCCCCCGGCCGATGTCACGGCGGTATTGCATGCCGTCGAAATGGATTTGTTCGCACGTCGCATACGCCTTGCGGCGGGCTTCGGCCAGGTCCGCGCCATGCGCCACGACATTGAGCACCCGCCCGCCGGACACCACCAGCCGGCCATCGCGGATTTCCGTTCCGGCGTGAAATACCAAGGCATCGGCGTTTTCAATTCCCGTGATCGGCACGCCCTTTTGTATGTCGCCCGGATAGCCCCCGGCGGCGAGCACGACATCCACCACCGCGCCCGGCCGGACAGCCAATGGCGCCTGTTCGAGCGTGCCGTCGAACGCGGCGAGAATCGTCGGCAGCAGGCCGCCCGCCAGCGCGGGCAGCAAAATTTCCGTTTCGGGGTCGCCCAGGCGCGCGTTGTATTCGAGCAGCTTCGGCCCCGCGGCGGTCAGCATCACGCCGAAATAGAGGAATCCGCGATATTCGATGCCATCGGCGGCGAGACCGGCGAGCGTCGGCTCGATGATTTTCTTACGAATTTCGGTCATTAGGTTCGGGCGGGCCCCACCACCTTGTGTGGTGGGGGAGCCAACTTGGCCTCCCGCCTTCGCCGAGGCTACGGCGGGCAAGCTCCCGGCACAAGGCTGTGGGGGGGCGAAACACACATTGTCGTCATCCACCTCCGGCACCGGCGTAAAGGCCCCCATGCCGCCGGTGTTGGGACCGGCATCTCCGTCAAGCAGCCGCTTGTGGTCGCGCGACGGCTGTAAAAGCTGGATGCTCCGGCCATCGGTAACGCCCATCACGGACACCTCGGGGCCTTCCAAAAGCTCTTCCACCACCACCGGCGCATCCGCGCCGTGGCGGGTTTCGATCTCGCGCAGCGCGTCGAGACCCCCATCGGCATTGCGGCAAACAAATACACCCTTGCCCGCCGCCAACCCGCTGTATTTGACCACCACCCCGCCCGGCTGCGCCGCGACATGGGCGGCGGCTTCGCGCGGAGACGCAAAAAAAGCGCCGACGGCAGTGGCGATGCCGTGGCGCAGCATGAACTGCTTCGACCACGTCTTGGATGCCTCCAGACGGGCCGCCGCACGCGACGGGCCGAATACTCGAAACCGCCCGCCGGACAGTTCGTCCACGATTCCCGCGGCCAGCGGCGCCTCGGGGCCCACCACAACCAGCTCGACGCCTTCGGATTCGCATAACGCGCGGATGCCAGTGAAATCCATTTCGTCGACCACCCGGCGGTTTGGCGTGCCGCCGTTGCCGGGCAGGCAAAATACATTTTCCGCGCCGACGTCCTGCGCCAGCTTCCAGCAGAGCGCGTGCTCGCGCCCGCCGCGGCCAATGACGGCGATCTTCACTCCGCCAGCTCCCTTCGCGCGGTGTCCAGGGTTTCGCGGCAGATGTGGCCGGCGAGGCCGACATAGCCTGGTACGTCCAGCGCGCGCAGGCGGGCCTTCAGGCTCTCCTCGAGCGCGCCTTCGTCCAGCAACCGATGGAAGTCGGCAAGGGTCACGGCGCGCCCCCGCGTGAGGGCTTTGAGCCGGTCATAGGCATCCTTGGAACCCGCAAGCCGCAGCACGGTCTGGTACGGCTCCGCGAGAAGCTGGGGCTCGCGCTCCAGCTCGGCGCGGCAGGCGGCGGCATCGAGATCGATGCGGTCCAACCCGCCCAGAGTCTCCCGCCAGGCCAGATGCGAGTGCGCCAGCGCCACGCCGACGTTGCGAATCACCGTGCTGTCGGAGAGGTCGCGCTGCATGCGCGAATGGCACAGGCGCTCGGACAGCGTGGAAAGCAGGCTGTTGGCCAGCACCAGATTGCCTTCGCTGTTCTCGAACCGAATCGGATTGATCTTGTGCGGCATCGTGGAGGAACCCACCTCCCCGTCCTGCTTGCGCTGCACGAAGAACCCGCGCGAGATGTATTCCCACGCATCCGTGTCGAGATCGAGCAGGATGGTATTGATCCGCCGCGTGATCGAAAACCATTCGCTCCAGGCGTCGTGGTCTTCAATCTGCGTGGTGACGCCGTTGAATTCCAGGCCGAGCGATTCCACGAAGGCCTTGGCCACGGCGATCCAGTCCACGTCCGGATCCGCGGCCACCATGGCCGACCAGTTGCCAACGGCCCCGCCAAGCTTGCCGCGGAAGCGGAAGGCCCGGAGTTGCCGCCGCTGGCGCAGCAGGCGGGAAATGAACACGGCCAGCTCCTTGCCGGCCGTGGACGGCGATGCGGGCTGCCCGTGCGTCTTGGCCGGAAACGGCTGGTCCTGCCAGCCTTCGGCCAGTTCCACCAGCTTGCCGATCACTTCGTCCAGCAGCGGATGCTGGAGCTTTTCCGCATACCCCCGGAACATCAGGCTGTACGCCAGATTGTTGACGTCCTCCGAGGTCAGCGCAAAGTGGATCCACTCCGCCCGCGACGGAAACCGCTCGCGCAGGTGTTCCACGCACGCCATCACGTCGTGGGCCGTGCGGGCTTCGATGCGCTTGATGTTCTGATAGTCCGCATCGTTGAACGACTCCATCGTCTGGCGGATGGCCGCGCGCTCGGCGGCGTCCAGCTCGAAGAACCGGCCGGTGCCGGCCAGCGCTTCGAGCCAGGCCAGCTCGACGATGCAACGGTGGCGCATCAGCGATTCCTCGCAGAACCATTCGGCCAGATCGCCGAGGCGGTCGTAGTAGCGCCCGTCCAGGGGCGAGATTTCCTTATGCATGGGCAGCCTCCCTCACTTCCCGGTCATCATAGCGAAGACGCTCCTTCATTTCGACGATTTCCTCGCGGAAGCGGTCCTTCAGACGCGGAAGGTTCAACGCCCGCAGGGCGGCGGCCGCCGCTTCCCTCGGGCGCACCACCGTCATGTTCGGCACCGCGGAAGGCATCATCAGCGAGGAGTTCAGGTTCAGCATCATGTCCACGTTGTCCTTGAACGGCGGGCAACTGATGACCGGCAGGCAGGAGTTGGCGGCCAGCGACCCGCCGAGGCCATTGGACAGCCCGGCAATCGCGACGATGGCGCCCGGCTCGATGGCAAGATCGTACTCGGCCAGCAGTGCAGGCAAGTCTTCGCCGTTCTTGTGGGCGGAGCAGACGCGCACGTCGGCGAAGATACCATAGGATTCGATCACGGCCTTCATCTTTTGGGCGTGATCGAGATCGGCCCGCGAACCCATGACAAAGACCACGAAGCCGTCCTTGATCAGCCCGGCGGCGTGAAGATGGCGTGCGAGCCGGACGCGGGGGTCTTCGGTGGATACTTCAAGCTTTTCGCCGGTGATGCGCTCGTAGATGTCCACGTAGCGGCGCGTGGTCTCGCGCACGACGTCGTCGGGCAGCGCGGTCGGATACTGGCCGTCGCGGCGGTTGGCGCGCAGCCACGCGCGGACGTATTCCTTGTCGTGGGCTTCAACCTTGAGCGGGTCTTTGTCGTACGCGGCCTGGTCCCACATGCGCGAGGAGTCGGGGGTGTGGATTTCGTCGATCAACACCAGCTCGCCGCCCAGCAGGCCAAACTCGTACTTGGTGTCCACGAGAATCAGCCCCTTCTCCGCCAGGATGCGGCTGCCGCGCTCGAAAAGGCGCAGGGCGACGGCTTTCATCTGCTCGTAGCGTTCGGCGGTGGTCCAGCCTTCGGCGACGATCTCGGCGGGGCTGATTTCGCGGTCGTTCTTTTCCTTGGTCGTGGGCGTCACGAGCGGCTGCGGGAAACGCTGGTTGGTCTTCAGCCCGTCGGGCACATCCACGCCGCAGAAGGTGCGCACACCGGCGTCGTAAGCCCGGCCCATGGAGCCGGTCAGATAGCCGCGCACGATCATCTCGATGCGGATGGGCTCCACCTCCTTTACCAGCGTGGCGATCGGATCCACCACCCGCAAGACGTGGTTGGGCACAATGTCGACCGTCTTCCCAAACCACCAATTCGACAGGCGACTGAGAACTTCGCCTTTCATCGGGATGGAAGTGTCGAGCACGCGGTCGAAAGCGGACAGTCGGTCGCTGACGACCAGCAGCCGAGTGGCGTCGTCCACGCGCAGGCTGTCCCGGACCTTGCCGCGATGGATCGTTTTGAGCTGGGGCGTGCAGATGGATCGAAGGGTGCTCATCGGTTCCGGCTCCTGATGTGTTCGACAACGTTGCGGAAGAGGCGAAGACCCTCCCCTTCTTCGGTTCCGCCCGCCGCCTCGCGGCGCCGGGTCCAGTCGGGGTGATTATAGATCGAGAGGAACGCTTCCGGGTGCGGCATCATCCCCAGCACGCGCCCGGTGGGATCGGTCAGCGCCGCGCAGGAAAACTCCGCGCCGTTGGGGAGCGCGGGATATTCGGTGGCGACGGCGCCATCGGCGTCGCAGTAGCGCAGGGCGCAGAGGCCCTTTTCCCGAATGGCGGCGCGGATGGCGTCGTCGCGGCAGACGAGCTTGCCCTCCTTGTGGCGCGCCGGCAGGGCCACGACATCCACGTCCTTCAGGAAGGGCGTGCGCGCAGGCTGTTCGGCGATGCAATGCACCCAGCGGTCTTCGAATTTGCCGCTATCGTTGACGATCAGGGAGACCTCCTGCGCAAAATTCCCGCCGACGTTCGGCAGCAGGCCGCTTTTCACCAGAATCTGGAAGCCGTTGCAGACGCCGAGAACGAACCCGCCCGCCGCGACATGGCCGGCGATCTCTTCGAGCAGCGTGCGGCCGGAAGCCAATCGGCAGAAGCGCATCTTGTTCGCAAACGCCTTGCCCGCGCCCAGATCGTCGCCGAAGGAAAATCCTCCCGGAAAGTTGATCACGTCATAGCCGCGAATCCCGGCCTTTTCCGCCAGCAGTTCGTTGAAATGAACAATGTCGGCCTCCGCCCCCGCCAGCCGGTACGCCCCCGCCATCTCCTCCTGGCAGTTGATCCCGAAACCCGTCAACACCAGTGCGCGCACCGTTTTCACGACAGCAACTCCTTCTGCCAGGCCTGTTCGAGATCGGCGCAGGCACAATCCACCAGCGCACGGCCGCCGCATTCGATCCGGAATCGCGGCTCGGCGATGGTTTCGCCGATCCGGACGGCTGCGTCCCCCAGCAAGGCCTCGAAGCGGCCCTGATGCTCCGGCCGGACCGTCACGACGAAGCGCGACGGCGACTCCGAATAGAGCGCGACCACGGGCGAGTTGGCCACGGCATCCACGGCCACTTCAACGCCGAGGCCGGTGCCGAACACAGTCTCGGCCAGCGCGACCGCGAGTCCGCCGTCGGACAAATCATGGCTCGAACGAATCAAGCCTTCTCGGTTGGCGGCCATCACCGCGTAGTACAGCGACAGCGCCTCCTCCGGGCGCACGACGGGCACCTGCCCGCCAGGCGGGCCGAAGAGCAACTGGAATTCCGACGCGCCCAATTCGTCGCGCGTGCAGCCGAGAACGTAGATGCCGTCGCCGGCGTCCTTGATTTCGCTGGTGACCGTGCGGCGCACGTCGGCGATGTCAGCGGCAACAGAGTAGAGCACCGTCGGGGGCACGGAAATCTTCTTCCCGCCCGCGCGGAAATCGTTCTTCATGCTGTCCTTGCCGGAGGTCATGGGCACGTGGTAGGCCACCGCCAGGTCGGCCAGTGCCTGGCACATGCGGACGAGCTGGGCGAGCTTGTACTTGCCGTCGGGGTTCTTTTCGGGATCGAAGACCGAATCCGGCACGCAAAAGTTGTCGTTGGCGCACCAGTACGTGGACTCGCCCAACCGGCCCGGCTCGGGAAGCTGCCCGCCGACGGAAACGATCTGGCGCACGGCCTCGTCGAAGGCGGCGGCGGACGCCTGGTAGGCGTCGAGATCGCCGTAGCGCGGGACGATGCCGCACGACACCGCGACGCCGCGCCAGCCGTCGAAATCCAGCCGCATCACGCCCGCATCCTGCGGCGCAAGGCCGCGCGGGCCCATCAGCGGCTTCAGCACGGTGCGACCCTTGACCTCGTGGTCGTATTGGCGGATGACCGACTCGCGCGAGCAGATGTCATCGCTGGCCAGCAGACGCTTCAGCACGTCGGCGTGGTCCAGATCGGCGGGAATCGCCGGCGAGGGCGGCGCGGGGCAGACCCATTCGGCGTCCAGATGCTTGCGCGGCAGGCCGTCGTGCAGGAAATCCAGGCCGAGTTGCGCGACGGGCCGCCCGCCGTGCGACACCTCCAGCAGCCCCGAATCGGTAAACCGGCCAATCACACTGGATTCCACTTCGTAGAGCGCGGCCAGTTCGGCCAGCTCCGGTTCACGTTCCTTTTCCACCACCAGCGTCATGCGCTCCTGCGACTCGGACAGGAAGATTTCCCACGGCTGGAGGCCGGGATACTTCAACGGCACGCGTTCCAGCCAGATTTCGGCGCCGCCTGCCATCGGCGCGAGTTCGCCGATGGACGACGACAGGCCGCCCGCGCCGTTGTCGGTCGCACACTTG
>CAYODC010000039.1:12186-12464 GCA_964402575.1 uncultured Verrucomicrobiota bacterium | reverse complement strand
GGAAGAAGACAGGGCCGTTTTCCGCCCGTCCCCCCCACCGCCCGAGGCACAGAAAGGCCTTCAGGTAGCATTGTATGGATCAGGCTGGGCAGGAATCGGTCTTCTGCACCGTGGAAGAAGCGCTCGAGATCATCAAATCGGGCCGCACTCTCCTGGTCGTGGACGACGAAAGCCGGGAGAACGAAGGGGATCTCGTCGCGGCCGGGGAGACCATCACCCCCGACATCATCAATTTCATGGCCACCCATGGGCGCGGCCTGGTCTGCGTGCCCATGGAA
>CAYODC010000039.1:0-12176 GCA_964402575.1 uncultured Verrucomicrobiota bacterium | reverse complement strand
GTCTCCGTCGACGCCCGGACCGGCATCACCACCGGCATCAGCGCCTTCGACCGCGCCCGTACGGTCCGCCTCCTGGCCGATGAACACGCCACCGCCTGCGACTTCATTCGCCCGGGCCACATGTTCCCCCTGCAGTCCGTCCCCGGAGGCGTGCTGCGCCGGACCGGACACACCGAAGCCTCGACCGACCTGGCCCGCCTGGCCGGCCTGAAACCCATCGCCGTGATCTGCGAAGTCATGCGGGACGATGGGGAAATGGCCCGCCTTCCCGACCTGATGGGCTTTGCCCAGCGCCACCAACTGCGAATCCTGACCGTGGCCTCGCTGGTCGCCTGGCGGCGCGCCCGGGAAAAAACCGTCCGCCGCGATTCCGTCGTGCGCCTGCCGACGGAATTCGGGGATTTCATGCTCCATCTCTTCGTCGACGAACTCAGCGGCGAACATCATGTGGCCCTCGTGTGTGGCGAGCCCCACCTCCAGGATGCACCGATCGTCCGGATCCATTCGGAATGCCTCACCGGCGATGTGTTTGCCTCCCGCCGCTGCGATTGCGGCAGCCAGCTCCATGCCGCCATGCGGCAGGTCTCCGCCGCCGGCCACGGCGCCATCCTGTATATGCGCCAGGAGGGCCGTGGCATCGGCCTCACCGGCAAAATCCGCGCCTATGCCCTCCAGGAGCAGGGGCTCGACACCGTGGAAGCCAACCTCCAGCTGGGGTTCGCCGCCGACCTGCGCGATTACGGCATCGGCGCCCAAATGCTGCTGGATCTCGGCATCCGCCGCATGCGCCTGCTGACCAACAATCCCCGGAAAATCGTCGGCATCCAGGGATATGGCATCGAAATCGTCGAGCGCATCCCCATCAACATTCCCCCCACCACCGACAACGCGTATTATCTCGAAACCAAACGAATCAAACTGGGTCATCTGATCTGACCCGGAAAGGACACCATGAATCCCAAGGAATACAGCGGCCAGCTCAACGCCCAGGGGCTCGCCTTCGGCATCGCCATCAGCCGGTTCAACGATCTCTTCACCGGCCAGCTCCTCAAGGGCGCCCTGGATTGTCTCCGCCGACACGGCGCAGACGACAAGTCCATCGCGATCGTCTGGGTGCCCGGTGCCTACGAGCTTCCCCTCGCCCTGAACAAAATGGCCGCGGCAGGCCGCTACGACGCCTTGATTGCACTCGGCACGGTCATCCAGGGAGCCACCTCCCACGCCGGCCTCATCAACGCCCAGGTCGCCCGCGCCCTCACCCAGATCGGCATCGAGAGCGGAGTGCCGGTCATCGACGGCATCGTCGCCGCCGAAAACCTGGACCAAGCCATCGAACGCTGCGGCAGCAAGGCGGGCAACCGCGGCTGGAATGCCGCCCAGACCGCCATCGAAATGGCGTCGCTGATGAAACAGCTTTCCTAGGAGTTGCATCCCGCCGCCAATCTGCTTCAATTCCCCCGACCTTAACGAAAGGACTCCCGCATGGGCATCCGCCACGACGCGCGCGAATGGGCGCTGCAGTTCCTCTTTCAATCCGAATTCAACCGCGACGATTCCCTGGACGAAGGGCTGCGCCTCTTTTGGGAACATCAGTCCGAAGATTCCGGCGACTCGCCCTCCCCCCCGGACCGGCCCCAGGCCCCCCCTCGCGAAACCGTCATGAATGCCAAAGCCCGGATGTTCGCCGAGGAATTGATCCGCGGCGTCATCGCCCATCACCCGGACATCGACCCGCTGATCGCCCGGCATGCGGAAAACTGGGGAATCGATCGGATGGGAACCGTCGACCGCAACGCCATGCGCATCGCCGTGTTCGAGATGCTCTACCGCGATGACATCCCCCCCGTGGTGTCCATCAACGAAGCCGTCGACCTCGCCAAGGCCTACAGCTCCGTTGAATCCGGCAAATTCGTCAACGGCATCCTCGACCGCATCCGCCAGGATCTGGACCGGCCGGCGCGAAACCCCAAGCCTTCCTCCGGACCATCCTCCCCGAAGGAATAGGACTCCCCCCATGGCTTCCTGGCTACAGGGTCTCCGAAAAACGCGCGAACGCTTCGCCGGCGCACTCAGAAACTGGCTCTCTTCCGACGCAACCGACTCGGGAAGCGCGGAGGAACTGACCGATCTTCTGATCATGGCCGATGTCCCGTTGCGCCTGGTGCAAACGATCGCACGGGAACTGGACGCAAGCGCATCGCGGCGCGAACCCCGGATCCAGACCTTGCGCCGCATCCTGATCGAGGCCCTTTCTCCCGCCCCCCCCTTGGAATGGGCCACCCTGCCCTCCCCTGCCGTCCTCCTCCTCGTCGGCATCAACGGCTCCGGCAAAACCACCACCGCCGCCAAACTGGCCCACATGGCGCTGCGCGCAGGCCGCACCCCCTTGCTGGGCGCGGCCGACACCTTCCGGGCGGCGGGTTCCCATCAGTTGAAAATCTGGGCCGACCGGATCGGCTGTGAATCCGTGGTCGGCGCAACCGGCGGCGATGCCGCGGCGGTGGCGTACGACGCCATCGACGCCGCCCTTGCCCGCGGCTGCGACACCGTCATTGTGGACACCGCCGGTCGCATGCATACCCGCGAACCCCTCATGCGCGAGCTGGAAAAAGTGAGGACCGCCATGGATAAACGCCTCCCGGGCGCCCCTCACCATTCCTGGGTGGTGCTCGATGCCATGCTGGGGCAGAACGCCGTGGTTCAAGCCCGCCAATTCCACGAAATCACCCCGTTGACCGGTGCCATCGCCACCAAACTGGACGGCAGCTCGAAAGGCGGCTTCTTGTTCGCGGTCCGGCAAGAACTTCACCTCCCCATCTGGTATGCGGGGCTTGGCGAAGGCCAGGACGACCTGGTCCCGTTCCATCCCGAATCCTTCGTGAATGCCCTGCTGGACCTTTCCCCGCCCGCATGAAGCCCTTGATCGAAACAGACCAGCTCTGGATGCGTGCCGCCATCCGGCTGGCCCGGCGCGCCGAGGGAATGACCCGCCCCAACCCGCCCGTCGGCGCCATCCTCGTCCACCGCGGCCGAAAGGTCGGCCAGGGCTGGCACAAGCAAGCCGGGGGGCCCCATGCCGAAGTGTTTGCGCTTCGCCAAGCGCGTCAACTGGCCCGGGGAAGCACCCTGTATGTCACCTTGGAGCCCTGCTCCACCACGGGACGGACTCCGCCCTGCACCGAAGCCATCTTGCAGGCCGGGGTGGCCCGGGTCGTGGTCGGCGCCATCGACCCCAACCCCCTGCACGCCGGCCGCGGCCTGCGACTCCTCCGCAAAGCGGGACTCCAGGTGGAGGTTGGAATCTGCTCCGAAGAAGCCCGGGATCTCATCGCCCCGTTCGCCTGCCGCATGCGCCGCCAACGCCCCTTCTTCTCCCTGAAATTAGGCCTTTCGCTTGACGGAAGGATTGCCGACCATGCCCACCGGTCCCGATGGATCACCGGCCCCGCCGCCCGCCAGGAGGTTCAGGCCATGCGGCGATCCGCCGACGCCATCCTGGTCGGAGCCGGCACCGTGCGCCATGATAATCCCTCCCTCTGGCCCCGGCCGGACGGCCAACGGAATCCCTGGCGGATCGTGATCGCCGGCACCGGCCCGTTGCCGCTTCGGTCCCAGCTCTTCACGGATGCCCATGCCTCCCGCACGCTCGTGGCCGCCCCAAAGGGCTGGCAACCCGTCTGTGCCAGCAGGATTCGCCGAACCGGAGCAACCGTGGTCGAACTCCCCAAAAGAACATTCCTCCATGCGCTGGCGCGCCATCTGGCGGAATTGGGCATCCTGAAAGTCCTGTGCGAGGGGGGGGGGGGCCTCGCGGGAGAATTGATCAAGGCCCAGCTTGCGGATGAACTCTGCCTTTTCCTCTCCCCCGTCGTCATCGGGGGTCCGGTCGGCGCCGCCGGATCGGCGATGTGGTCGCTCCCTCTGGCCCCGCGCTTCGAACGTCGGGAATGCCGGCCCGTCGGCCAGGATCTGTTCATCCGCCTGGTGCCGGCGGAAAGGAAAGACTGAATGTTTACAGGCCTGGTTCAGCAAGTCGGCCGGCTGGAACGGATCGACTTCCAAGGCGAAGCCGGTCGTCTGGTTCTCTCCGCCGGATTCGACGGCCCGCTGCAAAACGGGGAAAGCATTGCCGTCAACGGGGCCTGCCTGACGTTGGTCGGACAGCGGGGGCGCCAACTGGAATTCGACATTCTTCGCGAAACCTTCGGCAAGACCGCCCTGTCCCGCAAACCGCCGGGCTCGCCAGTGAACCTGGAGCGGGCCCTGCGCATGGGAGACCCGTTGGGCGGCCACCTTGTCAGCGGCCATGTGGATGGCATCGGCGAATTGACCGGCATCGAACCGGCAGGACGTGACAAGGTTCTGGTCTTCTCGGCTCCGGCCTTGGTGGCGGAAATGGTTCCCAAAGGGTCTATCGCGGTTGACGGGATCAGCCTGACCCTTGTCCGAGTCGAACCCCAAGGAACCTTTTCCGTGCATGTGATCCCGCACACCTGGACACATACGGCCCTCTCCACGCTGGCCGTGGGCCAGCAAGCCAATCTGGAAACCGACATGATCGGCAAATATGTCCGGGCCGCCTTGGCGGGCCAGTCCTGTTCGCGCCCCCTGACATGGGAAACCTTGCGCCAGGCGGGTTTCGGCCCGTGATCAATCGCAGAAGGCGTATTTGAAAATGCAGCGCAAGGCGCTGAATCCATCCTTCCACCCGATCTTCTTCCCCTCGGCATAATCACGCCCGTAATAGGAGATCGGCACCTCGTAGATCTTCAGTTTGCGTCGGGCCAGCTTGGCGGTGATTTCCACTTCGAATCCAAACCGGTTTTCCTTCAGCGGGATGGACTGGATGACCTCCCGCTTGAAGACCTTGTAGCAGACCTCCATGTCGGTGAGGTTCAAATTGGTGGTCATGTTCGACAGCGTGGTCAGAAGCCAATTGCCCAGGTAATGCCAGTAGTACACCACGCGATGGGCGCCTCCCCCAAGGAATCGGGACCCGTAGACCACGTCCGCGTGTCCATCCACAATGGGCTGCAGCAGGCGCGGATATTCGTGGGGATCGTATTCCATGTCGGCATCCTGGATCAACACAACATCGCCCGTGGCGGCGGCAAACCCCGTGCGCAGCGCCGCCCCCTTTCCACGATTAACCTCGTGAAGGAACACCTTGAGGTCCGCCTGCGCGTCCTCCATTTTTTTCAGGACTTCACGCGTCCCATCGGAAGAACAGTCGTCCACCAGCACGATTTCCTTGTCCATGCCGACTTCAACGGACCGGACCAATTCCACGATTTTGGAGATCGTCGCCGCCTCGTTGAAGACCGGAATCACGATGGATAGTTTCATGGTTGTTCCTCAGCCGGGTCCAGTTGCACCATTCCCAGCCCAAAGTAGTCGAAGGCCGGGGCTGAAACAAGAAAAACCCCCCATTGGCGGATCCCCCTCCGTTCCATGGGCCTCCCCCCCGAGGTTTGCCCCCATTGGGAGACAGGAATCCGAATCTCGTTCCACCCGGGAACAACCTCGAACTCCTCTTGAAATCGCTCCGCGTAAGGGGGGTTGCCTTCCCGGTCATCGATTCGCATGGCCAGCATCGCAGGTGCCTCTCCGGGCCAAAACACCTTCAGGCGCAGGGTCTCCATCCCGCTCCAGTCCGGCTGGGCCGGCTGGCGGAAAAGACCGGGATACTCGCCGCGCCCTTGTTCTTTTCCTGAGCGACGAGACGCCACTCGCACTGTGGCATGGCCATCCGCCCCCAAGCGGACGGAATTCAAGGCCCATCCATGGCGCGACCAAACGGAGCCGGGGTCCAGCAAGATGGGAAACGATCGGACTTCTGCCTGGCGCAATCCCCCATATCCCAACACGGGAACCAGCCCCAGCACCATCAGGCCCATCCATCGACCCCATCGCTTCCCGCGCCATTGCCAGGTCATGCAAACCCATCCCGCCCCCGCGGCACTGAAGATCCAGTCGGCCAGCTCCCTTGAACGGCCATACCACGGCTGCACCATTTCCACCGCCGCCGCGCCAACCGCCAATCCCACCCACAGCGGAAGAGCCCGGTAGCGCCGGGAAAGCCTCCGCCCCCAGCCCCAGGCCACCGCACCAAACAGCCAGGCATGCCCGCCGAGGCTCATGGCCACCCCAAGCATGCGGTCAGACGAACCGCCCAGGGGCATCAGAAGCAAGAGTAGGGTTCCCGTCCCGGCCAGCACGGCCCCCGCCGATTCCCGGGAGAACCCGGCCATCGTCAGTCCGGATCCTGCTGGATCTTGACGATCCGGTACCACCGGGTCCGCCGCAGGTAGGACGTGCGATCTTCAAACACATACGTGTCTTTGGATTCGCCCGCCGGAATGGTAAACCGGCTCCGGTTGATCTGGGCCGGACCGTTGTACTTGTCCTCCCACGTCTGCCATGACTGGCCAAAGTCGTCGGAATACTCGATCCGGAAGTCCACCCCCTGCACGCCACCCTGCCAATCCATACGGATCAGGCCGGAAACCGGATACATGCGAGTGGACTGGAACGGCCACCAATTCACCTCGTAGTCGAGCTGACTCATGCCCACCAAATTAGTGTCGTTGACTCCGATGACCCGCCACCGCCCGTGAACGGTTTGGAATTGCGGACCGGCCTGCCAGACAAAGTATTCCGTGTTGGCGCTGAGATTGGTCAAGGTGCTCCACGTGTCTCCACCATCACCGGAGAACTGGACCAGCACCCATTCCGATCCATCGACCAAATGGGCGGACCAGACCATGGGCCAAATCCGATCCGCCGCCGTAATGACCAACCCGTCTTCATTGAGACTCCGAACCTCCAAGAAGGTGTTGGTGTCTCCCATGCTCGCTTGAACGGTGTTCCCGTACATCCCGATGTTCACCCGGCCTCCGTTCGGCAACGGCTCTGCATCGCTGTCGTGAAGAGGATTCCCATGATCCACCGCCCAAGAGGTCGTGGCATCTGGAACATAGCCTCCGGACGTCCAGCGCCCGTAAGCCGACTGCGGGTGGAAATCCCCGTCGTAGATGATATCCGCAAGATCGGCGTTGGTGATCGCGCTTCGATAGTCCATTTGGTGCGCATTCTGCCACGTGCGGAGGATTACATTGGAATTGCCCTCATAAAAACCCGAACCTTCCGCTCCGAAATCGTACAGGTTGTAATCCAGCGTGGCATTCTCCAACAGGGAGGTCTCGATCCCGATGGAATAGGCATATGCACCCGCTTCTGGAATGAAAAGGTTGTTTTGCAGGGAGTCCGTCTCGGTCCTGTACATGCGAATTCCCGCCAAAGCCGACCGGGCAAACGTCAGGTTCTCCAAGATGGAGGTCTTCGTGTTCGCCAAATCAATGCCCCAGCCCGTTTTCCATAGCGCGGAATTCCGGATTTCCGTTCCAGTGGCGCCTTGCACGGAAATGCCCGTGTTGGCATCGCTCACCACCACCCCTCGAATGGTGACATTCCGGTTGGATTCCAGGAGAATGCCCCGGTTCACTCCCCGGACCATCATGTGGGCCAGTTGGAGATGGGAGGCCTTGATATCCATCCCCATGGCCGGGTAATTGGTCAAACCTGAACGATTGAAAACCGTAAAGGCCCCATTGGTATTGCCCTGGATGACGACATCCGCGTTGGTGTTGCCGCTGCGGGACCAGATGAAGCGAATATCGGTTGCCGAGGCATACGATCCGGAATCGACATACACCACATCGCCTCCCTCCAGATCATAGGCATCCAGAATCGCCTGGAGCGAGTCCTTCGGAGTCGCCGGTGTCAGTCCGTCATGGGCGCTGCTGCCATGCGCGGAACAGTAGATGTCCTCGTTGGTGGGACCGGTATCGTTCACGTAAAACGCATGCGGGCTGTTCCGGAGGGCAAATGTCCCATCCGTTTCGTCCGAAACCCCTGATCCGTCCTCGGCCACGACCCTCCAGCGGGCGAAAAACCCATCCGGGAATCCAGTCGTGTCCCACACATAGCTCTCGTCCGTGGCGGAAACGCCCGTGGCAATGTCCACCCATGCGGAACCATTGAAATATTGCAAGGCCACGGTCTTCCCACTGGCATTCCCGGCCGCCCAGCGCAAAAGGACGTGGGTGCCGCCCACCACGCCCCCGTCATTCATCGTGATGGCCGTCAGCCACAGGTTGGTCAAGCTCTGGCTGGCCTGGACGGTGCCGCCAAACGCTCCGAGATTCCGCCGGTATCCATTGTACATCGTCTCCGCGCCTGTCCCGATGGAGGAATCGCCCATGTCAATCACCGGTGAATGAACC
Source organism: uncultured Verrucomicrobiota bacterium (assembly GCA_964402575.1). Classification (GTDB taxonomy): domain Bacteria; phylum Verrucomicrobiota; class Kiritimatiellia; order CAIQIC01; family Lenti-01; genus Lenti-01. The sequence goes on along the minus strand of CAYODC010000039.1, from coordinate 3,891 downwards.
CCGTCCACATCCCACGAATTGAAGAAGGGGCTCCAACGGCCAGCCATCGAATTCAAATGGAAATCCCCGGAGGATTCATTTTGGAAAAGCGGATCGAAGGACACGCTGTTGACTTCCTTGCCGGAAGCCGCCTGCCAATAGGCCAGTTTTTCCCATTTTTCATTCCGAACGCCCACCCATGCACTGCCTCTTGCCCAAAGGTTGTTCCAGTCAGAGATCATGTTGCCGTCGATCCATTTGATCACGGCATTGGAATCGGATCCGCCCGCCACCAGAATGTTGTGGCTGCTGCGCAGCGTGCCAATGCCGGATTTGGCCAGGGCTGTTCCAGCAGCCGATACCACCGTGCAGTTGGTAATGGCAATGCTGCCGGAGGCATTGACCACCAGCGCGGTCGCCAGGTTGTTGGTCGTCATGACAACGGATTGCAGAAGTACCAGGTTGGTGCCGTTCATCCTCGTCCCGCCCCATCGTTGCCGCATCCGCTGCAGAAGGGTTTGCTGCCCGGAGACCGCCACGTCGCTTCGATCAATGTTCAGGTCCTGGAAAACAGAATCCTGGGTGATAACCCTCAGTTCTCCGTTTGAAAGGGACAGGTTGCTCACGCTGAGCCGGCTGCCATTGAACTCAATGGGACTGCCGCTGAAACTCAGCCCCGACAGGTCCACATCGCTGGCCGTGAGCTTGAAAATGCCGTCCGGGGGCGACGAGGTGGTGGCGACAAACCAGGACCCATTCGAATGGGTGCTGCCCCGTACGATTACCGGCTGGCCATTGCTGCCGCCGTTGGAGGCTTCCCACAAAATGGGCCGGTTGGTTTCATCCATAAGGTAGACGCCGGTATCCACATAGACCGTGTCCAGAGGATCGAGGTCCTTGTCTTCCAAAATGGTTTGCAACTTTAATTTGGGAGCGGCGGGATAGAACCCAAGGTTCTCCTCACTGCCTGCCCCGGTGGCATACATATCGTGATTGGTGCTGGCGTCGTTGACATAGTATTTGAAGGGTCCATTTAAACCGAAATCATGGGTCACCATGGACATCACATTTGTGTTGGAAAGCAAATAAAGGCGCCAACGGCCTCCCGGACTGCTTGGAAAAAGCTCAACACCAGCTTGTGTGGCATCACTCAGCCACCGATAGAACGGGGCGCCCGCAATGGATGGGCCAATCGCCAACCATGAGGCACCGCTGTCGAAGGAATATTCCAACTGAAGCATTTCGTTCGAGCCAATGGCCGGGCTCATACCCCAGGTCAGGAGAATTTCGTTGCCCATGCGTCCCCCGGACTGGGCCGTGATGGCTTGCAACCATTTGTTGGTGTTGCTCTGGCTTGCTTCTGTTGTTCCCCCGTAGAGGCCGATGTTGCATCTCCCGCCATTGGGAGCCATTTCGTTGCTCCAGGTGGATTGCGGCGCTCCCATGTCGATCATCGGAGAGTAATCCGCCACGCCGGACACCGATATGTCCTGAACCCATCCCGTCCCTGGCAGATAGCGCCCCGCCACGCTCCGAAGATGGAAATCGCCATTGGTGGGAGAATGGAACAAGGGGTCGCAACTCAATGAATACCGGTCCCGGGCATATCGAAACGCACTGACCCATTGGGGCATGCGGGGGTATTGCACATCGTTGATCGCCGCAATCTGCGCCCCCTCACGTATGAAATAATTGTTGTAATTGGCCTGGATGACGGCCGTTGTTGGCGAGAGATAACAGTATCTGCCCAGCCCGGCCGCCTCGATCACGCTATTGGTCACGTTGACAGTGACTCCTTCGATAATCAACACCGAGGATTGTTGATTGGACCAAAGAACGCATCCGGTCATGGAGAATTTCGAGCCAGTCACGATGGCATTGGTCGCCCCTTCCCGGATCAACACTCGGTCGAGCACAATGTCATTGCCGGTTTTCGTCAGCGTTACTCCGGGCCCCGCGGATTGATGAATGTCCAGATTCTCAAGGGCACAGCGCGCCGTGAATTCCTCCATCGCCACCCCGGTGGTAAATCCCTGTAAATGCAGGGAGGATATTACCAAGTTCTTCGGGCCATACAGGACAATAGCGGGATTGGTCATCCCCGCGGCAGGCATGAGGGTGGAACCACCCCATGCCGCATTGGTGCTTCCAACGATTCGCACGGGATCTCCGGCCGATCCGCTATACTGCGGGGTAAGCATGATCGGCGCCTCCTGCACATATGTGCCGGTGTCCACCTTGATTTCGTCACCCCCAAGAAGGCGGCGACGCCCTAAAATCGCCTGAATGGAGTCGACCGGACTGTCGGTCTCGTACCCGTTGTTCCCGGCGGCCCCAATCGCATCCGTGTAGATGTCATGGTTCTGGCTGGCATCATTGACGTAATAGGTCAGGGGCCGCGTCCGATGAACAAACACCACGTCCGTTGCCCCGATCACATTGGTATTCGAGACTAATACCACTCGCCATAGCGCCTCGGGTGTTGGATCTGCCATGCTGAACCACATATAGGGCGCACTCGCGTTGCCGATCCCCTCGGCAAGGGTGATCCAATTGGATCCATTGTTGCGGGAATACTGCACATTCACCGTTTGCGAAGGCGATGGACCCCGATACAGCCAATACAGCGATTGCACATTGGTGGCAATCCCGCCGTCGCGCAAGGATACGGCCAGCAGTTCCGGAATGGACGAATCGCTCTTCGAAGCATAGGGGGTGCCGCCATAGGCCCCAAGATTGATTCGGTTCCCGTGCGGACCGGGTTCATTGGTGTAGGCGGTTTCAGGCCCGCCCGCATCGATGCCCCATGAAGTATTGCCGGAGACCGCCCACAGGCCGTTGCTCCAAAACCCCGCCCGGCTCTGAAGGTGGAAGTCATTGGTTGCCGGAGCCACGAACAAGGGATCCACCCCTATTAGACTATGTTCATCCCTCCCCTTCTCCTGCCACAGCCGAAAATCTTCGTACGCAATTTTGCTTTGGGCGTTCGTGGCAAAGACTCCGCTTGTTGGATTCCAAAGCAAGTTGAAGTCTCCATGGATATTGCCGAGACCCATTTCACTGTAAAGGATGGCGTCATTGGTGGATACCATAATGCTGTTGGAGACCGTGAGGGCTCCTTTGTCCGTGGAAACGGCGCCCATTCGGTTGCCCCACAATGTCATATTCACCAATGCCTGGCCACCCATGGCCCCCGACGAAAGGAACCCATATCCGCGGTTCTTGAACAACAGGCCATTTCTCAATTCGACTCCGCCGCTCGCGGTTGCGACAATGCCATTGGAACAGCCGTAGACCTCCATGCCCGTCAGCGTAATCGTGTCGCCATTGTTGATGTCCACCCCGTCGAGCGCCTGCGAGATGCGAATGTTGTTTAATTCAATATAACGAGTGTTCAGAATCTGAATTCCGTCAAAGGTTCCATTCCCTTGGATCTGAACTCCCCCCGCCAGCACATTCGTGCTCCCGAATATTCGGAGAGGTTGCGAGGCTGTTCCCATATTGCGACCATCCAGGATAATGCGGTTCGAGCTGGAAACGGGATAAACACCCGTGTCGATCCAGACTCGGTCGCCTGCCCCCACCGGATAATTCGCCAACAAGGTCTGGAGACTGTTGAGGGGGGCGGCGGGATTCGTACCCCGCATGATGAAGGGATCCCAGGGCTGCCCCGCCGCGGAGCACCACAGGTCGTTGTTGGTGTTTCCATCGTTCACATAGTAATCGAACGTACCCACCTTGACGGAAACCGCGCAGTCCGACAGGTCCGACACGGCCGGGTTGTTCATGGCGGACACCCGCCATTTCAACGCCAGTGTCAAGGGCAGAGAACTCACATCCCAGAGATATTGCCGGGATCCTGCCGGGATGTTGCTCGCGATGACATGCCAATTCATTTCGTAGTCGGATGTA
>CAYODC010000038.1:0-12495 GCA_964402575.1 uncultured Verrucomicrobiota bacterium | reverse complement strand
CGGCGCCCGGCAGCCCTGGTAGTCGGGGTGCACCACGTACTTCTCGGCGCCGATGCGGTAGGTCACCCCGACTTCCACGATGGCCGGCGTTTCACTGTGGTCGCCCTGAACGCCCATCCCGGCATCCACCCGCAGCGCCCACGAGTCGTTGAAGTGGTAGAACACGCCCGCGCCGCCAAACAGCCCCAGCTGGGTTTTGCCATTCTCCATGTCGTCGCCGAAGAACGTGACCGACGGGCCGGCAAACAGGAACGGGTCTAGGCGGCGGTTTGCCGCCGGCCGCAAATGCAGCAGCGCCTCCAGGCTCAGCCGCACCGCCGTCGTGCTGCCGTCGAGCGCCTCGACGCCGGGATTGAGCTCGTCCGCATCCCGGGCGGACAGCGAAGGCATGAAATTGATGCCGGCTTCCAGGTCCCACCAGGCATTGAAGCTGTAGCCCATCTTGCCGAAGACGCCCAGGCCCGGTTCCGCCTCCCAGTCCCCTTCGGTCTGGTACCAGTTCAGGCCCAGCGTCGTGAACCACGGGGCCCGCTCGAACAAATCGTCATCCGCCGAAAAGACGGCTCCCGTCCCCAACACCCCCGCCAGCACGGCGGCCAACACGGTTTTCATCGTAGTCGTCATCTATGGAACTCCTGTTCTGAAGAATGGCGGAACGATACCGGCCCGCCCCCCCCCGACGCAACCAAAAACGCTGCCGGAACGTACACTCGAGCAACCAAGAGCCATCCTCCCTGCGGCTCTTTCCAGCCCCGCTCAATTGGGATTGCTCCGCAATCTGTTCAAAGGTACAAAGAAAGCATGTGGACGCCCCCACCTGCGTGGGATATGCGCGTTTGCATGACACGGCAAGGTGCATCATGAATGTATTGGTCATTGGCGGAGCCGGCTTCATCGGCTCGCACACGGTGGACGCGCTGCTCAGCAAAGGCCATCACGTCCGGATCTTCGACGCCCTGTGCAAGCCGGTCCACCTCAAGGGCATTCCCGCCTATCTCCCGCCGGAAGCGGAACTCGTCATCGGCGACGTGCGCAACAAGGACGCACTGGCCAAGGCCCTGCAGGGCATCGACGCCGTCTACCACTTCGCTGCCTACCAGGACTACCTGCCCGACTTCAGCACCTTCTTCAGCGTCAACGCCGCCGGCACCGCGCTGATCTATGAAATCATCGTCGAGCAGAAGCTCCCGGTCCGGAAAGTCGTCGTGGCCTCCTCCCAGTCCGTCGCCGGCGAAGGCCTGTACCGCGACGCCGACGGACGCCTCTTCACCCCCGACATCCGCTCCGAGGAAAACCTCGCTCGCGGCGTGTGGGACATCCCCAGCCCCGATGGCCGCCCCGCCGCCTCCCTGCTCACCCCCGAATCGGTCTCCAATCCCCAGAATCAGTACGGCCTCAGCAAGCTGAGCCAGGAAATGATCGCCCTCAGCCTCGGCCGCCGCTATGCCATTCCCAGCGTCGCCATGCGCTATTCCATCGTCCAGGGCCCGCGCCAGTCGTTCTACAACGCCTACTCGGGCGCCTGCCGGATCTTCTGCCTGAATTACTACTTCAACCGCGCCCCCACCCTCTACGAAGACGGCCGGCAGATCCGCGACTACGTCAATATCGGCGACGTCGTCCGCGCCAATCTCCTGGTCATGGAGGATTCCCGCGCCGATTACCGCACCTTCAACGTCGGCGGCGGCCAGGCTTATACCGTCCGGGAATTCGCCGAAATCGTCCGCTCCGTCTTCCAGAAGGACCTGCCGCCCTCCCTCCCCGGCCTCTACCGCTTCGGCGACACCCGCCACATCCATTCCGACATCTCCGCCCTGCGCGCCCTCGGCTGGAACCCCGCCCACACCCCCGTCGACAGCGTGCGCGCCTACCGCGACTACCTCTACGAACAAACCGACATCCACGACATCATGGCCTACGCCGAACAGAAAATGCGCGACATGAACGTCGTCCGGAAGGCCCAGGCCTGACATGAAGGCATTCCTCCTTGCGGCCGGCAACGGCTCCCGCCTACGCCCCTTGACCGACCACACGCCCAAATGCCTCCTCCCCATCGGCGACCAGCCCCTGCTCGAAATCTGGCTCCGCCAGCTCGAACAACTGGGCGTGACCGAGGCGCGCATCAACACCCACCACCTCGCCGGCCAGGTCGAGGCCTTCGTTGCCGCCCGTCCCCCCTCCCCCATGGCGGTCTCCCTCTTCCACGAACCCGTCCTGCTCGGCAGCGCCGGCACCATCCGCGCCAACCGCGGCTGGCTGGAAGGCGAACCGGATTTCCTGATCATCTACGCCGACAACCTCACCAATGCCCCGCTCGCGCCCTTTGTCCGGTTCCATCGCGACCGGCGCGCGGAATTCACCCTCGCCCTCTTCCAAACGCCCAACCCCCGCGAGTGCGGCATCGTCGTCCGCGATGAATCCGGCCGCGTCATTGAATTCCAGGAAAAACCCGCCGTCCCGAAAAGCTCCTGGGCCAACGCCGGCCTCTACCTGGCCGGCCCCTCCCTGTTCGACGTCCTCCCGGACCGGCCCGGCCTCTGCGATTTCGGCTTCGACGTGCTGCCCCGCCTGATGGGACGCATGCACGCTTTCCCCCTCGACGGCTTCTATTGCGACATCGGCACCCCCGAACGACTCGAACGGGCGCGCCGGATGTGGCGCGGACAAAAGGAGACCCCATGCTGATCACCCAGACCCCCTTGCGCATCAGTTTCGCCGGCGGCGGCACCGACCTGGAATCCTACTACCGCGTTTCCGGCGGGGCCGTCCTCTCCTCCGCCATCGACAAGTACGTCTACGTCATCCTCAACAAACGATTCGACGACAAAATCTACATCAGCTATTCCAAAAAAGAGATCGTGGACTCCGTCGACGAGATCCAGCACGAACTCGTCCGCGAGGCCATGCGCATCGCCGGCGTCACCAAGGGCGTCGAAATCGCCATCATGGCCGACATCCCCTCCTCCGGCTCCGGCCTGGGCTCCTCCAGCAGCCTCACCGTCGGCCTCCTCAACGCCTTCCACACCTACCGGGGCATCCAGGTCACCGCCGAACAGCTCGCCCGCGAAGCCTGCGAAATCGAAATCGTCCGCTGCGGCAAGCCCATCGGCAAGCAGGACCAGTACATCGCCGCCTATGGCGGCTTGAACTTCTTCGAGTTCCTCCCCGACGGCGCGGTCAAGGTCACCCCCGTCCGCCTCGGCCCCGTCAAGCGCCACTGGAGCGCCAGCATGATGCTCTTCTTCACCGACATCACCCGCAGCGCCGATCTCATCCTCAAGGAACAAAACGCCAACGCCGATACCAAGCGCGACTTTCTCGACAAGATCAAAGGCCTGGCCTACCGCGCCAAGGACGCCATCCTGGCCGGTCGCTTCGACGAAATCGGCGAGATCCTGCGCGACAACTGGCGCCTGAAAAAGGAGCTCGCCTCGGGTATCTCGCGCCCGGAAATCGATCGCATGGTCGACATCGCCACGGAAGGCGGCGCCGCCGGCTGCAAGGTTTGCGGCGCTGGAGGCGGTGGCTTCCTCCTGACCTACTGCCCCCGCTCCGAGAAAAGCCGCCTGCGCAAAGCCATGCACCCCTACCGCGAAATGCCGTTCTTCCTCGAGCGCTTCGGCAGCAAGGTCAACTACAACGTCGAAAGCTACGAATGGGATTGAACCCCGCGCGCCCCTACCGTCCGAAGCGGTGGAGCCAACGAATCTTGAACAGCTCCACGAAAATCCGGATCGATTTGCGCAGGTTGTACGTGATGCGCGAATCCGGATGGTGATTCCACTCCACGCCGAACTCGCCCACTTTCTGCCCTGCCCTTTGCGCCAGAAACAGTAGTTCCCCATCAAAAATCACGCTGTCCAGCTTCTGCTGCGGGAACAGCACCTGCACGGCCTCCCGGGTATACATCTTGAACCCGCATTGCGTGTCGACGAAATCCACCTTGATCCACCAATTCTGAACCGCCGTGTAGACGCGCGAGGCCAATTCGCGCAGCGCAGATTGCCGGTTGGTCATTTTCGCCCCCTTGGTCCCTCGGGAACCAATGGCCACGTCGTTCCCCGCATCCAGCACGCGAAACCCATCCTCCACATAGCAGATCGGCACCGAGTAATCGGCATCCATGAACAATACCCGCTCCCCTCGCGCGGCCAGCATTCCCATCTGCACCGCATGCCCCTTCCCCCGGTTCGGGAAGTACTCGATCACGCGCAGGTTGGGAAACTGCGGCTGGTAGCTTTCCGCCACCAACCGGGTCTCGTCCGGACTGCCGTCGCTGACCACGATGATCTCGCTGGCATAGGACTGCGCCAGCAGATAATCGATCGTCGACCTGAGCGTTTCGCCAATCCGTGTCGCTTCGTTGAACGCGGGAATCACGATGGAGAGACGGACAGGGGCGATCATGCCGCACCCGCCCAATGCCCGAAATAGGTTCTGCTTTCCTTCACCACGCTGGTTCTCGTTTCGCTTGCGCCGCAGGACAAGCCCTCCGGCACCGTCCTTTGCACTTCAAAGAAGCAGCAGTTAACGCCAAGTCGTTTCTGCAAGTCAATCCCGGAAAACCCTCTTCCCCCACGGGCAAACAGGATTGCGTGCCCACCTTCGTTCCTGTACAAATGCCCAACCATGAATACGCGGAAAAAAACGACGGCATCGAAATGGCCCAAATTGTTTCCGCCGTTGACCGACGAACAGCAGCGAATCAGTAATGACTTCATGCATCACTGGCACGAGGTGTTACCGCAACGCTACGGCATTCTCGACCGATTCGGCCACTCCTATCCCGTCACCCACGCTCCTGCCCTCTTCACCACCACCCTTGAAATCGGCGCGGGCCTTGGCGAACATATGGATTACGAGCACCTTACCCCCGAACAGGAGGCCAACTACCACGCCCTCGACATTCGCGAAAACATGGTCCGCACCTACCGGGAACGCCATCCCAGGGTTCATGCGTTTGTCGGCGATTGTCAAACCCGGCTGGATTTCCCCGATGGCTATTTCGACCGAGTGCTGGCCATTCATGTACTTGAGCACCTGCCCAACCTGCCTCTGGCCGTCCGCGAAGCCCATCGCCTCTGCAACAAGGAACACGGTCTTCTGTCCGTCGTGATCCCCTGCGAAGGCGGTCTCGCTTACGGCCTCGCCCGCCGGATTTCCGCCCAGCGCATCTTCGAGCGCCGCTATCGCCAGCCCTACCGCTGGTTCATCGAACGAGAACATCTCAGCCGACCCGAAGAAATTCTCGAGGAAATCACCCCCCATTTCGAGATCACTCACCGAGCGGTTTTCCCCTTCGGCTTTCTTCCCTTCACGACAATCAATCTCGTCATCGGACTGACCTGCCGCCCCCGCGGCCACGTCCCGTAAGCCCAATCCGCAGGAAAATGAAATGAACAAACATTGGGCATGGCTGGCGAGCTTGGTGATTCTGGCCGGGGGTGCCTGGCTGCGACTGACTCTCCTCTATTCTGGCACCATGGGTTCCGATGTCATGGAGTTCTACAAAATTTCCCAAAGCGGGGTGTCCCCCGGCGAACTCATGCTCAACGCTCCAAACTATATCGGCGAATTACCACCATTCTGGTTCGCCGCCCACAACTGGTTTCTGCAAACGTTTGGCCTCCAGGCCACCTTCGGGAACGTACGGCTTCTGGATTCGCTTGCAGGCATCCTCACCCTCTTCGCCGCATTCGGTGCCGGCCACGCGGCCGGTGGCCGTCGGGTCGGCTTACTGGCCGCGCTGTTTGTCGCCCTCCAGCCCCTCCACATCCAGCTGTCCCGGGAATGCTATTTCTATTCCGCCATCGTGCTCGGCGGTTTCCTCTCCCTCTGGGCCTTCCTGCGACTGGCCAACCGACTTGACCGCCATGAGCCTCCCGGCACCGCCTTCTATTTCCTGGCCCTTGCCGGGTTCATTCTGTTGACCTACCCCCAAACCTCTTCGTGGAGCTTCTCGCTGGTTCTGGTCATCGCCCTCTATGCGCTCCTCATTCCCGCCACTCTCCAACACCGACTGCCTGCTCGCCATTTCGCAGGCCTGACCACCGGGTTTTTCCTCGCGGGCCTTCCCGTCATCCTGGCCAGCTGGGGCCTCCGCTATGCTCTCTCCCTCATGTTCGGCGAGCGTGGCGCCCATTGGGGTACCGTCTTCGGCGAACAGGAACGCCATCTCTTGGCCACCGCCTGGCACATCATTAGCTCCTATCTCGTCGGCCGCGGCGGCTTCCGTACCATCGCCTCCCTCCTCCTCCTCCTGGCCGGTGCCACCGCCATCGCCAAGGATTGGAAAACGGAACGCAAACTTCGCGCCTTCGCCTGGTTCTCGATCGGCGCCTTCGCCCTGCTGGCGCTGATCCATTCCCAATCCATCTTCCCCGCTGAAAACCGTCACTACTCCAGTCTCTTCCCTCTCCTCGCCATTGGTGTGAGCCTCGGACTCATTCGCTGGGCCGATGTCGCCATCGCCACGTTCCAACAATCCGCCCCCTGGCTCTCGATGCTTTCGCCGGTGATCCCGCCCATCCTGATCATCGCTTTACTCGGTTGGCCCGCCTGGCTGTCCAGCCAGCAGGATTTTTCTCCCCCATACCGCGCCATTTCCGAGTGGACCAACACCCGCCTTCCGCCGGGGACCATCGTCCTCTGCGACCGATGGTTCACCCCTTGGAATGAATTCCGCATCAATCCCTCCACCAACGCCATCTTTACCTTCACCATCCCCAACGAACCCCTCCAAACCTATACCGACAGCCGCTGGCGCGAAACGGCCAAGGAATTCATCGCCAACAATCCCCTCGCCGCCTACTTCGAGCAGAAAACCTACTGGACCCGCCTCGGCCCTTGGACCTGGCCGCAGGAACACTTCGCCCGCAAGGAGGTCTTCGAAGACAAGGCTGCCGCACGCCTCGACGCCATGGGCTTGTACTACCGCGCCCGCCCCATGGAGTATCCCCGCGATTGGATCCCCCTCGTCATCTACTACAATACGGAAGAGGATCTCGTCGATCGCGCACGGAACGCCGGCGACCGCCTGCTCTGCCTCTTCGGTCCCGGCTGGCAATACACCAAGACCCAGGACTACCGCGATTGGTACGTCCTGCAGGAAGAGGCCATTGTGGTCTTGCATAATTTGACCAAAGAAACGGTTTCCGCCGCAGTGGTGGTCTCCGGCGCCGCCGTTCAGGGCCCCGTCACCATTGTGGCCCAGGCGGATGTCACTGGCGTCTTCCAACCCAACCAGCTTCAGACCATCCCCCTCGGCCCCTTCTCTCTCCAGCCCGGACGCAACGAAATCCGCCTGCGCAACCTCCAAAAACCCGACGCCCCCTCCGCGCTCCTCGTCCAGCGCATCAGCGCAACAGAACCCTAGCCGCCCCTACCCCGTGAACATGTCCATCCAGTGGTGAAGGATGGAGGTATGACACGTCTCGGCATAGCCGTAGGTCTGCGCCGGAATGTAGAAGTTCAAGTCCCCGGCGGCCCGCAGCGGATTGTCTTCCTTCATTCCCGAAAGCGTCACCACCGCCAATCCGTGTTCGCGCGCCACCCGCACCGCCGCCATCACGTTCGGCGACCGGCCGGAACTCGAAATGGCAATCAGCATGTCGCCCGCCACCGCCCGCCGCGACAGGGGTTCCGAAAACACCTGTTCGTACCCCATGTCATTGGCAATCGCCGTAATCAGCGACAGATCGGAAAAGACTTCCGTGTGCAGTTGGGCATTCTTGGCCAGATCGGCCGCGAAATGGCTGGCCATCGAGGCGCTGGCGCCGTTGCCAATCAGGTAGATCGCCCGCCGGTCCCGCCGGCAATCATCGGCCATTTGCTTCCACTGTCCGAACGCTCCGTCGGAACTCACAGGCTCACCGCCGCGTGCCGTGCACGTCAACGCGTTGAGCAGCCCGGAAATGTCGTCCACATGCCGTTTCCATGCACCGGGTTGGGTTGGGAAGGAATCCTTCATGACCAGCATCCTACCCCGCCTCCCGCGCCCAATCAACCCACAAGCACCCCGCCTCGACAGCTTCCGCGGGGTCTGATAGTGTGCATCCATGAAAGCTCCCCTGCCTTTCCGTTGCCTGCCCGGGATTCTCTTGGCCTTCCTCCTCGCCGGCTGCCAATCCGCCCGCATGGCCATCCCGGCGGACCTTGAGGCCCGCTCCGAAGCCTTTCCCTGCGTCGGACGAGGGGGCTTCACCGTCACGGAACGTTTCTCGTTCGGCCCTTACCAGGTCACGGATGTCCACCGCGGCTGGACCCGCCGCGTGACCTGGGGCATCGTGTTCTACGAGCATTCCAACGCCCGCCAGCAGTACGAATTCACCCTTCAGGCTCCTTCGGGGAAAACCTGGCACGGGCAGGCGGCCACGGGCGCGACGCAGGAGGATCTCAAGACCATGGTCGCCCGCGGCGAACTCACCCTGGGCCTCTCCCGGAAAATCGATTTTGTCGCCCGCATCGGCCAGCCTGGCGAGGACCAGGCCTGGACGCTCGTCCTCTCCGAAGGCAACGGCCGTTCCCCGCTCAAAGGCTCGTTCAGCCGCGCAGATTCCGCCTATCATATCGAGGGCTCCCGGCAGCTCGCCGGCTCAACCATCCCCCTCATGGAAAATGCGGGATTCCTCGTTCGCAAGGGCCCCCGCCTGGTCGCCGCCGTGGATGGAATCAATGCCGGATCCGTGTTCCTCGACCGGGAACTCTCGCCCGCCGAGCGCGAACCACTCGCCGCCGCCGCCGCCGCCCTGCTGCTCTACCGGGACATCTCCCGCTGAGCCCGTGGCCGGCTCAGACCTTCGTCTGCTGGATCACCTGCCGCTCGCGTTCGACCAGGATGCGGTGCATCTCCTGCGCATCCGTGGTGCCGCGCAATTCCAGCAGGAGGCTGGTCTGGTGGCACATCATGCACAACCGCGCCAGCACGTGCAGGTGAATCCGGTCGTCCTGGCAGCAAATCAAGAAGAAAATGTCCGTCGTGGAACGGTCCGGCGAACCAAACGGCACCTGCCCGATCGTCCGGCCCATCACCACGAAGGAGTCCTCGAACATGTAGGGCTCGTGATTGCGGGGATGCAGCAGCGCCAATCCGCCGGACAGCGCCGTCGAGCATAGTTTTTCCCGCTCCACCAGGCTCTCGAGCAGCTCTTCGCGGTAGCACAGCAGATGGGTCTGCTCCGCCAGATCCACCATTTGGTGGATCACCGAGGTCTTGGTGCGGCAGGTCATCTGCGGTTCGATCCATTCCGGCTTCAGCAGGTTCGGGATGATCGCCGCATCCTCCGACAAATCGTGGTATTTCGCCGAACTCCGCCGGTGAAAGTCCGCCAACCGCTCGTCGCTGAATCCCAGCACGCGGCGCGATGCCCATTCGTCCACTTCGTTGTGCCGGAACACCAGGCGCCCCCCCTGCCGCTCGCAGGGAATCTCCCCGCGCCGCGCCAAATCCTCCAGCGCGTCCTCCGTGAGATGCAGATACTCTGCCGCCTCGGCGAGATTGAAAACCCGGAATGGCACGCCCGACCTCGCTCCCTCGCGCCTAGATTCTCAACAGCCCCGAAACAAACGCCAGCATCAACCCCACCGTCAGCGCCAGCACGCCCGCCGTCGCCAGGGGAAACGCCCCCCCCTCGCGCTGGCGGCGAAGCCATTTGGAATACAGCGCCAGCGCCCCTGCCGCCAGCGTCACGGCCAGCATCAGGCAGAAAAACAGCAGGTTCTTCCAGACCGTATCGGCCGGTCCCGCGCCGGGCGATCCCGATCCACCCATCGCCGCCTTCCCCACCAGCGGCAGGATCATGCATTGGAATAGAAAGAGCAGCCCGAAACATCCTGCCAGCACGTCCCCCACCCGCGCGGAAGACAGCCATCCGCGGAAGGGTTCGACCGCGCTCGCCTCCGGCCCCGCCCGTCGCTGGTAGTCCTTTTTCATCAGGCCGGCATTCTCCATATTTCCCCGCCCGTGACAAGGAAAACCAATCCGCGACAGGAAAACCAATCCGTGGGTTCAGGCGGGGTTCAGGCTTCCCTCCCGCGCCGCGGCCATGCTAGTGTGCCCTCCAACAAGGAATCAGATGATGAAAACCTCCCCGCGCGACATTCTCATTCTTCTCGGCAGCGCCCGCGAAGACGGCAACTCCACCCGCCTGGCCTTCGCCTTCGCCGACGCCGCCTGCGCCCGGGGCCACCGGGTGCAATCCATTCGCGTTCCGGCGCTCGACATCACCTCCTGCGATGGCTGCGACGAGTGCTGGTCGTCCGCCTCCACCCCCTGCGTGCATCGCGACGACATGGATTCCGTCTACCCCGTCGTCCGCAAGGCCGACGTGATCGTCTTCGCCACCCCGCTGCACTTCTATACTTGGTCCGCCCCGCTCAAGACCTTGATCGATCGACTCTACTGCCTCGCCCCGAGCCGCCGGCACGGACTCCGCGGAACCCAAACCCTGCTGCTGGCCACCGCGGCCGATCCCTCGCCATCGGCGTTTGCCGGCCTGCAAGCCACGTATCGCCGGGTCGCTCGGTTCATGCAGTGGAAACCCCTCGGCGAAGTCCTCATTCCCGGCGTTTCCGCAGAAGGCAACATCAGCCAGCGCCCCCGCGCCTTGGCCCGCGCCGCCGCCCTGGCCGCCAAAATCCGCTGATCCTCCCCCGCCCCGTCCGTTCCCTCGCTACCGGCCTCCCGCCAGCGCTTCCCGTACGACTTCCCGGTCGTCAAACCGGGTCATCCGGCCGCCCACCTCCTGGTAGGTTTCGTGCCCCTTGCCGGCGATCAGGACCGTGTCGCCGTCGCGCGAGGCCTCCAACGCGGCGCCAATGGCCCTGGCCCGGTCCGGATCGACCCGATGGGGCCGGGCCAGATCCATCCCCGCGAGAATGTCCTCCAGGATCGCCATGGGGTCTTCCTGGCGGGGATTATCGCTCGTGACGATGGCCAGATCCGCCATCTCGGAAACCGCGGCCCCCATCCGCGGCCGCTTGCTCCGGTCCCGGTTTCCGCCGCAACCGAATACGCAGATCAACCGGCCGGACGTGGTTTCCCGCAGGGTCTTGAGCACACTGCGCAGCGCATCCTCGGTGTGGGCGTAGTCCACGAACACATGCCGCGTGCCGCGCGGATCCTCGATGCGCTCCAACCGCCCCGGCACCGGATCCATCGCCGCCAGCGCGGGCACCATCTGCTCCAACGGAACGCCCAGCGCACCGCACACCGCCATGGCGCCCAGCGCATTGAACACGTTGAATCGCCCTGCCAGGCCCAGTTCGACATCGGCGCTCCCCCACGGCGTCGCCACCCGGAACCGCGAATGCCCTTCCGCAAGGCGAATGTCCTCCGCCCGCACTTCGGCGCCCGCTTCCGTCCCGAACCCCAGCCGGCAGCCGCCCGGCGGCAGCTCCGCCGCCAGGCGGCGGCCATAGGGATCGTCCAGATTCACCACCGTCGGCGCGCCGGGCGACTGCTCCGCCAGTTCCACGAACAACCGCTTCTTGACCCCGAAATACGCGTCCATGGTCTTGTGGAAATCGAGATGGTCGACGGTCAGATTCGTGAACACCGCCGCCGCGAACTTCGTGCCCCGCAGCCGATCGGCCGCCAAT
This sequence comes from uncultured Verrucomicrobiota bacterium, assembly GCA_964402575.1. Classification (GTDB taxonomy): domain Bacteria; phylum Verrucomicrobiota; class Kiritimatiellia; order CAIQIC01; family Lenti-01; genus Lenti-01. Next base: position 897 of record CAYODC010000038.1, on the reverse strand, counting down.
CCCTGCGAGGAAACCTCCATCGCCATGGCCCGGCATCCCGCTTGCAGGGCTTCCGCAAAAATCCGCTGCAGGTCCGTCGCCTCGGGAGTCGTCCGCCCCGCCGCAATCCGGCGCTCCCCGAATTCGTAATGGATGGTCCCCACCAGTCCGGTTGCTTCGCCATGCGCGCGCAGAAGATTGCGAATCATGAATGCCGTGGTCGTTTTGCCGTTGGTGCCCGTGACGCCAATCACCCGCAGCGCGCGCGACGGATGACCATAGAACTCCGCCGCCAACTCCCCCATCGCCGATCGCGGATCTTCCACGCAGATGCCCGCCACGCCTTTCGGCAGGCGGATGTTCGTCCCGTGCAGGATGGCCACCGCTCCCCGGCGCACCGCGTCCTCCACGTACAGCCCGCCATCGGTCTTTTCCCCGGGAACGGCCAGAAACAACCCGCCGGGCTGGACCGCCCGCGAATCGTGGGCCAGCGAGGTCACCTCCGTGGACGCCGCCCCTTCCAGCCGGGCCGAAGGCCATGCCTGCAGCAAACGCCCGAGCTTCATCCCCCGTGCCGCCGATCCCGATCCATCCCGGTTCACGGCGAATCCCCCAGGATTTCCTGGTAATACACCAGTTCGTTCGCATCCACCGGGCGAATGTCCACATAGCGCGCCGCCGGTGCCGCAATCTGCGCAAACACCGGGGCCGCCGTCCACCCGCCCGTGCGCAGCTTGGTGACCGGACAGGTCGCGGTGTCGAGCACCACGATGATGCCCAGTTCCGGCCGTTCGGCGGGCAGAAGGCCCATGAACGACGACACGTTTTCGTTCTTCACGTATCGGCCGGCCACGATCTTCTCCGCGGTCCCGGTCTTGCCCGCGATCGGAATGACGCTGCCGTCCGCGGCCCGCATCG
>CAYODC010000037.1:0-12621 GCA_964402575.1 uncultured Verrucomicrobiota bacterium | reverse complement strand
CGTGGAAAACTTTTTTCCACACCGTGGAAAAATCCTGATCCGTTCGTTGGCCTGTGGATCCCGTCCCTGATTCCCGAACCCCGAACCCCGAACCCTGACCCCCGGAGGAACGCATGTCCAACACGATACTGATCGGCGCCCAGTGGGGCGACGAGGGCAAAGGCAAGATCATCGACGTGCTGACGGAGCGCGCGGACTGGGTGGTGCGGGCGCAGGGGGGCAACAACGCGGGGCACACGGTGGAGATCGGCGAGGAGAAGTTCGTGCTGCATCTGGTGCCGTCGGGGATCCTGCACGAAGGCAAGCGGTGCGTGATCGGCAACGGGGTGGTGCTGGATCCGGTGGCGCTGGTGGAGGAGATCGAGGGGGTGCGGGCGCGGGGGATCTCGGTGGAGGGGCGGCTGTTCATCAGCGACCGGGCGCACGTGGTGTTCCCGTACCACCGGATGCTGGACGCGCAGGGGGAGGCGCGGCGGGCAAAGGGCGACCAGATCGGGACGACCCAGCGCGGAATCGGGCCGGCCTATGCGGACAAGGCGGCGCGCTTCGGGCTGCGGATGGGCGATCTGTTGGACCCGGAATTCCCGGCGCTGCTGCGGGCCCGGGTGGAGGAGAAGAACCGGGTGTTGGCCGCGATGGGCGCGCCGGTGGCGGATGCGGAGGAGGTGCTGGCGGCGACGCGCAAGGCGATGGAGGTGCTGGGGCCGCTGGTGTGCGACACGGTGCCGCTGCTGCACGGGGCGGTGACGCGCGGGGAGGACATCCTGTTCGAGGGCGCGCAGGGCATTTTGCTGGACATTGATTTCGGGACGTATCCGTATGTGACGAGTTCGAACGCCTCGAGCGGGGGGGCGGCGACGGGTTCGGGCGTGCCGCCGAACCGGATGGACCGGGTGGTGGGGGTGCTGAAGGCGTACACGACGCGGGTGGGGGAGGGGCCGTTCCCGACCGAGTTGTTCGACGCCGACGGCGAGGAGCTGCGGCGGGTGGGGCGCGAATTCGGGGCGACGACGGGGCGTCCGCGCCGCTGCGGGTGGTTCGATGCGGTGGTGGCCCGGCACGCGGTGATGACGTGCGGGGTGGACGAGTGGGCGCTGACGAAACTGGACGTGCTCGACGGTTTCGAGACGCTGAAGATCTGCACGGCGTACGAGCTGGACGGGAAACGGATCGAGCATTTCCCGGCGAACATCCGCGCGGTGTCGCGGTGCCGGCCGGTGTATGAAGAGATGGCCGGCTGGAAGGATTCCACGCGGGAGGTGGCCCGGTTTGTCGACTTGCCCGAGGCCGCCAAGCGGTACATTGCGCGGCTGGAGGAGGTGACGGGGGTGCCGGTGGGCATCCTGTCGCTGGGGCCGCGCCGGGCCAGCACGCTGGTGCTGGAGGAGCGGGACGCGTGAGCGATCCGTTGGCAGCCGCCTGCGTGCCGCGCCATGTGGCCATCATCATGGATGGCAACGGGCGCTGGGCGAAGCAGCGGGGCCAGCCGCGGCTGTTCGGCCACCGGGCGGGGGCGGAGTCGCTGCGGGCGATTTTGCATGCCTGCCGCGACCACGGGGTGGAGTACCTGACGGTCTACGCGTTCAGCACGGAGAACTGGGTGCGGCCGCGGGACGAGGTCAGCGGCCTGATGACGCTGTTGAAGACGTTCCTGAGGAAGGACGAACACGACCTGCACGAAAACCAGGTGCGGTTGCGGGTGACGGGCCGGATCCAGGACCTTCCCAAGGCCGTGCGGAGCGAGCTCGAGCGCGTGATGGCGGCGACGAAGGACTATCGCAAGGGGCATTTGATCCTGGCGCTGAGCTACGGCGGGCGGGCGGAGATTCTCGATGCCGTCCGGGCGCTTGCCGTGAAGGTGAAGGCGGGCGAGCTGGAACCGGAACAAATCGACGAGCGGGCGATTGCCGGGCACCTCTATCTGCCGGACGTGCCCGATCCCGATTTGATGATCCGCACCAGCGGGGAGCTGCGGCTGAGCAACTTCCTGCTGTGGGAGCTGTCCTACGCGGAGTTTTATTTCACCGACACCCTTTGGCCGGACTTCCGCGAAGAGGATTTTGCGAAGGCCCTGGAGGAATACACGCGGCGCCAGCGCCGCTATGGAGCGCCCTCATGAACCTGCCCGCCATCAAGCACCGGCTTCTCAGCGGCTTTTCGATCGCCGGGGTGCTGTTCGCCGCCTTTTTCTTCATGCCCGACGTCGTTGCGCCGTTTGTTTTGGCGGCGCTGGCGGCCATCATGGCGCTGGAATTCTACCGGATGATGACGGCGGCGGGGATACCCAACTTCGACCGCTACGGCATGCTGGGGTGCGTGGGGCTGACGGCGCTGCCGTGGCTGACCGCTTTGGCTCCCGGCGGGGCCGGGAGCGGTTCGTGGGATTCGGTGCTGCTGTTCCTGATCGTCATTGGCATTTTCCTGCGGCAATTTCCGCAGAAGGAGAATCCGCAGCCGCTGCAGACGATCGGGGGGACGCTGTTTGGCGTGCTGTATGCCGGGTTGCTGTGGAGCTTCATGGCCAAGCTGATGCTGTATGGGCGGCCGGCGGGGGACGCGTGGGGCATCTATTGGCCGGGGCGGTGGCTGCTGCTCTATGCGGTGTTCGCGGCGAAGTTCACGGACATCGGGGCCTATTTGGTGGGGTGTTCGATCGGGCGGCACAAGCTGATTCCGCGCATTTCGCCGGGCAAGTCGTGGGAAGGGGTGGCGGGCGGGGTGGTCGTTGGCACGCTGGCCGGGACGCTGCTGGTCTGGGCCTTGCGGGACACCTTGGCGCCGATGGGCCTCACGGTGGCGCGGGCGGTTCCGCTGGGAGTGGTGCTTTCCGTCTGCGGAGTGGTGGGGGACTTGACCGAATCGCTCTTCAAGCGCGCGGCCAATGTCAAGGATTCCGGCGGGATCATTCCGGGCATGGGCGGAGTGCTGGACGTTCTCGACAGCATTTTGTTCACGGCGCCGGGGGTGTATTTGTTCCTCCGGCTGGTCCATTGACGTGCATAGGGTTCAGAGTTCAGGGTTCAGGATGAGGAATGAAACGCAAGGGGATCTCGTGATCTTGCCGGTTCCTGAATTCTGATTTTCCATAAGGATATTCCATGCTGATCATTCCTCTCCTTGCCATTGCGCTGCTGTTCAGCCTGAGCATCTTCGTGCACGAACTGGGGCATTTCCTGGCGGCGCGGGCCCTGGGGCTGGTGGCGGACGTGTTTTCCATCGGGATGGGGCCGGCGATCTGGAAGCGCAAGTTCGGCGCGACGGTGTGGAAGATCGGGTGGATTCCGTTCGGCGGCTATGTTGCCCTGCCGCAGATGGATCCCAATTCGTTTCTGGAGGGGTCAGGGGGCGGGGTTCAGGAGGAAGGGGACAGGGTTCAGGGTACAGGGGCCGACGGGTCCGAATCCCAAGCGGGGAATCCGGATGTCCGGAACCTGCCGCGGGTGGCGCCGTGGAAGAAGATTCTCGTATCGGTGGCGGGGGCGGCGGGCAATATGGTGTTCGCCTTCGGGCTGGCGGCGGTGGTGTGGATGGCGGGCAAGCCGTCGACGCTGCAGGAGCAGAACGCGGTCATTGGCTACGTGGCCACGAACAGCCCGGCGCTGGCGGCGGGCTTGACGGTTGGCGATGAAATCCTCTCGGTGGACGGGCGGCCGGTCTCGAACTGGCTGGAGGTGGGGGAGAAGGCGGCGCTGGCGCCGGCCGACGAAGTGGTGCTGCGGGTGCGCAAGCCGGCGGGGGAGGAAACGACCGCGGCGCTGATGCTGGAGAAAACGGAGATCGGCATCCGCATGCTGCCGGGGCTGGACGGCATGGATGCATGCCATGTGGCCGCCATCACGCCGGGCTCCGGCGCGGAGGCGGCGGGGCTGGAGCCCGGCGACCAGGTGGTCCGCTTCGACGGGCAGGAAGTCTATAGCCGCGCGCACCTCAGCCAGAGGGTGGAGGCGGCGGCGGGGCGGCCGGCCCCGATCGAATTCCTGCGCGCGGGGGAACTGCGGGCTTCGACGGTGGAATCCACGTATCACGAGGATCTGGATCGGCACTTGATCGGGATCCAGTTCAACACGCTGGGGGATCTGGATTTCGGGTCGCGGGTGCATCCGACGCCGTGGGCGCAGGTGCGCGATCACGCGACGGCGATTTTCCGTTTTCTGCGGGCGTTGTCGACGCCGGCCACGTCGGGGGCGGCGGCGGGCGCGGTGGGCGGGCCGATCCTGATCCTGGTGATGTTGTGGCTGATGCTGAAGTCGAGCTTCATGCTGGCGATCTGGTTCACGGGATTCATCAACGTCAACCTGGCGATCCTGAACCTGCTGCCCATTCCGGTGCTGGATGGCGGACACGTGGTGATGAATCTCTATGAGTGGATCACGCGGCGGACGCCGCATCCGAAAGTGGTCAACGCGTTGGCCAACACGTTTGCGGTGTTGTTCATTGCGCTGTTCCTGGTGTTGACGTTCCGCGACGGCATGCGGCATCTGGTTCCGCCGATCCAGCGCTGGGTGACGGGCGTGCAGGGCAACGGAGCAGAGGCCGACAGCGAAGCTCCCAACTCGCTTCCCGAGAATCCGTAAGGAATATTCATCCCCTGGATTCCGCGCGGTGGATTGGGTTTGGGGCCCCGAGCGACGATGCGTCTGGCGGCGACCGGAATCGGTGGTCCCATGCTTGACGATGGAGTAGGGGTGTGGGAGGATTTTCATATGAGAATGACCGGTAGAACCGCGATCGCGGTCGCGATCGCGGGAGGCTGGGTGTGCGTGGCGGGGCCGGGAGAGATCGTGTGGGGGGATCCCGTCCCAACGCCGGACCCGATTGTGGCGGACATGGACCCTTGGGCGGGGGACAACCGGGTGTCCGGGCAGGATGCGTGGGACGAGACGGGGGTGGACGTGCCGATTCCGGAAATTCCCGACATTCGGGAAGTGACGCCGGGGGTGGAGCATGCTCGGAGGGTGGCACGGGCACTGGCGAGGGAGGCGGGGGCGACGGAGGAAGAGGCCGAGCAGGCGGCGTGGGCGGTTCCGGAGAATCTGGACCAGTGGAAGAGCGTTCATCAACTGGCGTTGGAGGAGCATGCGGGGGAGGAGCCCTCGGACGTGGAGGTATGGGATCCGGCGGCGCCGGCCCGGCGGTCGGCCTTGGAGGCCACGGCGCGCAGAGCGGCAGCACCCAAAGCCATTGCGGGAGGCAAGCGCGTGCTGGGCTGGCACCCGTACTGGGCGACGCAGGCGGACATCGACGGCTACCAGTATTCGAACCTGACGACGATCGCGTATTTCTCCTATGAAGTGAACCCCGCGGACGGAAGTGCTACGTCGATCCATTCCTGGAACACGACGCCGGTGGTGGAGGCGGCGCACAGCCATGGAGTGAAGGTGGTGCTGACGGCGACGTTGTTTGGCGACACGGCCACGCACCAGTTGCTAACGAATGTGCCGGCGCGCAACGCGCTGATCAACAACCTGGTGAACGTCGTATCCAACCGGGGGGGCGACGGGGTGTGCATTGATTTCGAAGGCGTGGGGTCGTGGGCGGGGGCCACGACGAACATGACGGCGTTTCTGAGCAACCTGACGGCGCGGTTCCACCAGGACCTTCCGGGTTCGGAGGTGTCGGTTGCTCTGCCGTCGGTGGACTGGTACGCGAACTTCGCGGTGTCCAATCTGGACAAGGCGGGGATGGACTACGCGGTCATCATGGGCTACGACTACTATTATTCCGGCAGTTCGACGCCGGGGCCCGTTGCGCCGCTGTTCAGCAGCGCGCAGTGGGTGGGGGCCAGTTCGTGGTGTTCCGTGAACTCCTCGATGAACTATTACCTGGGGAAGGGCATTTCCACGAACAAGCTGATGCTGGGGGTGCCGTATTACGGGCGGCGGTGGGCGGCGGCCAGCACGAACCTGGGGGCGGCCAGCCTGGGCAGTTCGTATTCGGCGGCGCTGACCTACGGGGCTTGCAAAACGGGGGCCGCCACGTACGGCAAGAAGTGGGACAACAACGGCAGCGTGCCATACTACGTGTATACCAACGCCAGTGGAACGGCCTACCAGTGCTTCTACGATGACACGACCAGTCTGGGCATGAAGTACGATTTGTCCAACTCGAAGGGGATGGGGGGCATCGGCATCTGGAACCTCACCCAGGGCACGGGCCAGGCGGAACTGTGGGATCTCATCCACGAAAAATTCGGCGAGGACGCCGAGGATCCGGGCGATCCGGGCGGAGGCGAGACGGGGGGGGCGTCGACGACGTCGCCGTGGACCAACCGAGCGTCGGCGCACACGGGGAATTTCTACGGGGTGGCCAGCCGCAGCGGGCTGCACGTGGCCAGCGGCGCGAGCGGGGCGATCTACACGTCGACCAACGGCGTTCAATGGACGGCGCGCAGCAGCGGCAAGAGCGGGCTGCTGATGAACGTGAATGGCGACGGGCCGCTGTGGGTGGCGGTGGGGGACGGCGGGGCGATCGTGACCTCGCCCGATGGCACCAACTGGACGGCGCGCACCTCGCCGACGAACGTGCTGTTCCGCGGGGTGGCCTACGGAAATGGGACCTACGTGGCCTGCGGAAGCAACTCCATCGTGCGCTCGACGAATGGAACCACATGGTCCTTGGTGGCCGTCACCAACATCTCACTGCAGGGCGTTGGCTACGGCATGGATTTTGTAAACATGGGAGACACCAACGGCGTGCCTGCGGAGTATCCCCTGTTTGTGGTTGTCGGAGAAGGGGGCGCGATTCTGACCTCGAGCGACGGCTTGAGTTGGACGCCGCGCACGTCTGGTACGGTGCAATACTTGTCCGATGTGATCTACGGCAACGGCTACTACGTGGCCGTGGGCAACCAGCGCATCTTGCGTTCATCCGACGGCATTTCCTGGAGTGTTGCCACCAACAACGTCTATTTCTACCGCGCGGCTTATTGTTCCGGCGTTTTCAAGGCGGCCGGTGCCAACGGCGCGATCTGGAGTTCCATGGACGGGCTGAACTGGGAACCCGAGACTTCCGGCACGATCAATCTCCTGCGCGGCATCAGCTATGCCGACGACCAGTTCGTCGCGGTGGGCTTCAACGGGACGATCCTGACCAAGGGCACGATGGGCGCGGTAGAGGAAGGCGGCGGGGAGGAAGGCGGCGGGGAAGGCGAGACGGGCGGGGGGGACGAGCCGGTGCCGACGCCGGAGGAGACCGGCTTGCCGCAGGGGGCCGCCGCGCAACCGTCTGGAGCTCTGTCCGGTGTGGTCGTGTATACCAGCGGTGGCCACGGGTTCGGGAGGAGTTCCGTTACCACCAACTGGATTCCCGAACGGCCACTGCTGCACGCGGTCAATGAGGACATCGGCAATGTGGACCAGTTGAACCGGTTTGCGGAAGCGGCGTGGAAGGCAGGGGCGACGGTGGTGCCCTTCCGGCCCGTGGGCTACCAGACGAACGAGGTGGTGCTGGACAACATGGACACCAACTCGACGGCGCTTGGGCAGGTGACATTCGGCGGCACGTGGTACAATTCGTCGCAGACGATTTATTTCGGCAAGGCGGGCGATGCTGTTCCGTACCGCTATGCGGCGCTCAGCACCAACGGCTCGACGTCGTGGGCATCGTATCGGCCTAATCTTCCCGAAGCGGGGGAATATCCGGTCTATACGTGGGTGCGCCATGGGTTGGACCGGGTGAATCAGCTTTACCGCGTTTACCATTCGGGAGGGGTGACGGATGTGCGGGTGAACCATCGTGAAGTCGGCTGCGGTTGGGTTTGGCTGGGCAACTATCACTTTGAAAAGGGAACGAATGGTTTCGTCAACATTGGCAACAACGTGTTGACCGGAGAAACCGGCGAGTATGTGTTTGCGGACGCCATTCGCTTTGGCAATGGCTGCGGCGTTTCGGGGTTCGAGCAGGAGTTGGAGTCCAGCCGTTTCTGGACCCTCAAGTCGATGGGGCAAGGAATGAGCTCGACGCTATACGACTTGGCCGAATTCGATGACCGCAACGACAACATCGGCCAACCGGCGCGCATGGCGGCCTGGATGTGCCGGAGCAATGACGTGCCGCGCTGGCGGCGGGTTTATGTGGGGTTCCACTCGAACGCGGACGACACCACCGGGCGCGGCGCGATCGGTCTTTACGACACGCGCATCCGCGACAATTATTCCGGGTATTATCCCGCCCAGACGAACCTGGCGGCGGCGCTGGCCCGGCAGTGCAACGAGGATATGCGCACGGGCGCTGCCAGTGGCGTGATCCCGAACTGGAGTTCTCGCACGGTGTATCTCTATGGGAGCACCTACGGCGAGCTTTTCAACTCCAGCGTGTTCCAGAAGATGGACACCACCATCAACGAAGTGGCCTTCCACGACAACGCCGACGACTGCGCGGTGCTGAAGCTGCCCGCCGGGCGCGAGTGGCTGGCGCGCGCCACCACGCGCGGCCTGGTCAAGCACTTGAGCGGCTACTATCCGACCAGCGGCATCACCAATGTCCTCACGCCGGATCGCCCGATCCAACTCAAGGCCGTCAATTCCGGCAGCGGCCAGGTCACGGTCTCGTGGGCGATGCCGGCGCGCGACGCGGCCAGCGGCGGCCTTCCGACGGGTTTCATCCTGTATACTTCGACGGACGGGAAAGGCTTCGGCAACCCGGTTGCGGTTTCCGGCGGCAGCACGACCAGCAAAGTTCTCACCAGCCTGAACGCGGGGGCGACGATCTTCTTCAAGGTTTGCGCGACGAACGCGGGCGGGGAGTCGCTGGATTCCGCCGTGGCGGGCGTGCGGGTGACGGTGGGCGGGGTGAAGGCGGGGGTGCTGGTGGTGGACGGGTTCAAGCGCAATGACGCGGGACTGGCGCCGACGCGCTACTTTGCCAACGCCTTGAATGGGAATGTGACGCTGGTGAGGCCGCGCATGATCAACAGCTTTGACTATGTGAAGGAACACGGCCTGGCGCTGGCGGCGGCGGGGCAGACGTTTGACTATCTGGATTCCGCGCTGGTGACGGCGGCGCTGCTGACCAATTACTCCAAGGTGGTGTGGATGCTCGGCGAGGAGTCCACTGTGGACGAAACCTTCAGCTCCGCCGAACAGGCCGCCGTCACGAATTACCTCGGCAAGGGCGGGCGCCTGTTCGTTTCCGGCGCGGAAATCGGATGGGATCTGGGGCGTTCGGGCGTGTCCTCGGCGTCCGACGTGAATTTCTTCACCAACGTCCTGCGCACGGCTTATGCGTATGATTCGGGTTCCAACCGGATGGTCACCGGCACGGCCGGCGGCTTCCTGAACGGCGTCACCAACATTGCGTTCAACTACACGAATCTGCTTTCCGATGTTTACGCGGCGAACTATCCCGACGTGCTGTCCGCCAAGAACGGGGCGACCGTGGCCGCGGTCTACGGGACCAGCGCCGCCGGGCCCAACGGTGCCATCGTCCAGTACAGCAACGCCACCTACCGCACGATCGTGGTGGGTTTCCCGTTCGAGACGATCACCAACGAAGCCACCCGCGCCACGGTGATGACCAAGGCGATGCAATTCCTGAGCGATGTGGCTGCCCCCGGCGCCATCCGGGCGACCCTTTCGCCGGCGGCAGTCACGAACCTGGCGCGGTGGGTGGTCAACGGCACCACCAACACGAGCGGCAGCACGCAGACCGGAATGAATCCCGGCACGTATCAGGTGACGTTCACGCCCGTGGCGGGCTATGTTACGCCGGCTTCTCAATCCGTCGTGGTGTCCAACAGTCTGACCAACGTGCTGTCGGCGGTCTATGCGTCCGCTTCCGGATCGCTGATGGTCACGCTGGAGCCTGCCACGGCGTTAGCTGACGGCCGCTGGAGCGTGGACGGCGGCGCGACGTGGCGGATCAGCGGTTCGACGGCCACCGGCCTGACCAACGGCAACTACACGTTGATGTTCAAGGAGATCGCCAGCCATACGACGCCAGCGAACCAAGACATCGCGATTTCCGGCAGTGCGGTTTCGCGAACGGGGACGTATGCGGCGCTGACGGGCGACCTGACGGTGAACCTGAGTCCGGCGGCGGCGGTGGCGGGCGGCGCGCAGTGGAGCGTGGACGGCGGAAGCACCTGGTACAACAGCAGCGCCACGGCTTACAACCTTCTGGCCGGGAAACAATACTATACCTTCAAGGCGGTGCCCGGCTACACCGTGCCGAGCACTGCTTCGACGACCATCACGGCGGGCAGCAACACGGTGCGGTCCTACAGCTACACGGCCTTGCCGGGCTCCATCACGGTAACCCTAGGGCCGGCCGGGGCCGTTGCGGCGGGAGCCATGTGGAGCCTCGACGGAGGGGCGAACTGGAACGAAAGCGGCGCGACGGTTCAGGATTTGTCCGTCAAGACCTACACGATCACGTATTCGGCCGCCGCCGGCTACGTCACACCGGGATCGGCGTCCCATGCCTTGACGGCCGGCGAGGCGGCCGGCCTGAGCCAGACCTACGAGGAAATCCAGTTGGTCGGCGCGGACTGCATCCAGTCGCAGGGCTTCGACGGTCTCGACGTCCACCCGTGGGGCTGGAACGTGGCCTATCTGGACAACAACGGCTTGGCGACCAACCTCGACCACGGCTCCGGCGCGGTGGCGGCCACCAATCTGGTCCTTGTCGGCACGAACGCCTGCCGGCTGTGGGGCGCGACCAACGGTGCGGCCAATCCGGCCGTGGTGTTCGACAACGTGGACATCAGCGGCTACACGAACGTGACGCTGACCATTCCGTTCGCGGCCAGCGGGCCCGACAGCGGTGACGACCTGCATGTGTCCGTGAGCTACGACGGCGGCACGACCTGGCTGCCGTCGGTCTGGGGCACGCAAATCGCCGACGGCTACAGCACGCTGAAACTGGACTACAACGTGTTCACGAACGCCGAACGCCAGCCGCAAGGCACGCCGTACGTGCTGGCCGTGGCGGATTCCCGCACTCAAATTGCGGTGCGCGTGGCGTTCTTCAACGCCGCAGGGTCGCCCAATGCCGCCGACTACTACTATCTCGACGAAATCCAGTTGAAGGGGCAGGAGGGCACCGCACCCGTGGTCTCCAGCGCCTTGAAAGTGACGCTCCAGCCCGCCGCCGCAGTCTCCGCCGGCGCGCAATGGCGCGTGGACGGCGGCGCCTGGCGCGCGAGCGGCACGACGGCGACCGGCCTGACGGCCGGCGCGCATACGGTGTCGTTCAGCGCTGTGTCCGGCTGGACCGCGCCGGGCGACGTCGCGACGGCCACCACCAACGGCACGACCAATGCCTTCACGGCGACCTACGTCGAGGACTCCGTGCCCGAGCCGGCCACGATCTTCGAAGACGACTTCGAGGATGGGGACCTGACGGGCTGGACGCAGGACGTTTCCGGCAACTGGGCCAACAGCACGGATGCGCCTATCATGGGCAGCCGCTCGCTCAAGCACAATCTCTCCGGCGTGGCCTCCACCAACTACGTGTACGCCCAGCCGTCGTACAGCCTGTCCGCCGATACGACCACGTGGCGGTTCAAGCTCAAGAACGGCAACTGGGATCCGTCGGCGGACAACCGGTTTCATATCTATCTGGCCGCGTCTGACTGTGATTTGAAGGGAGCAACGGTTAACGGATACGCCGTGGGAATCAACGTGAGCGGTGCGGACGATCTGGTGAAGCTCTGGCGCGTCACCGACGGCGCCGGGACATCGATTCTCGCCTCCGCCCTGGATTGGGGCAGCGGCATGGAATGCGCGATCGAGGTCACCCGCACGGCGGCGGGCGAATGGGAGCTGAAGACGGGAACCAACGGAAACTTCAATGGCCTGGTGTCGGCCGGGACGGTGGCGGACACAAACCATGCGTCCACGACCTCTTTTGGGCTGTACTACAAGTGCACTTCGACGCGGGCCGGCCAGGTCTGGCTGGACGACGTGCTCATCCACCAAGGCGAGCTGGCGGGCGGGACCGACAGTGACGGCGATGGAATGCCGGACGACTATGAGGCGGAACACTTTGGCGGCGCGACCAGCGGGGATCCGGACGCCGACGGGGACGGGGACGGGGTGAGCAATTACGCGGAGTACGTCGCGGGGACGCATCCGGGGCAGGACACGTCGGTGCTGGCGTTTGATCCGCTGGTCACCAACCAGACGGCGACGGCGAATCTGGTCTTCCGTTGGCCGAGCGTGGCCGGCCGCACGTACTCGATTTGGCGTGCCACGAATGCGCTGGGTCCCTACACCCAGCATGTCGGCAACATCGGCGCCACCACCCCGACCAACGGCTACACCAACGCCGCGCCGACAGGGTTGGGCATGAACTTCTACGGCCTCGGGGTTTCGTGGCCCGCCGCGCCCTGAGGGCGATGGAGGGGGAAGAAAGTGGGGGAAGGGTCTTGACCCGGCGCGGGCGGGAGCGCAGCATCCCTCCCAGCCGGAGAGCGCTGGAGGAAGGGCGATGAATGTAAGATGGGTGATGGGGCTGGTGATGGCGAGTGCGCTGCCGGCGTGGGGGCAGATCATGGGGCTTCCGGTGGCCGGCGGGGCGGCGGCGGTGCCGGCGGGAGATTGGCCGGTTTCCGGAGGAGGCGTGTTCAATGGCGAAGTCAATCTGTATGGCGCGCGGATGGCCTGCGGGCTGCGCGCCGGC
>CAYODC010000036.1:0-12798 GCA_964402575.1 uncultured Verrucomicrobiota bacterium | reverse complement strand
GGTTTGACACGCGGCAGGTGCCGTTGTTCATCGACGGCATTCCGGTGTATGTGCCGTATGACGGCAACGTGGACATGGGGCGGTTCGGGGTTTTCGACATGGCCGAGTTGTCGATTGCGAAGGGATTCAGTCCGGTGGTCTACGGGCCCAACACGCTGGGGGGGGCGATCAATGTCGTGAGCCGGCGGCCGGTGCAGCCGGAGGAATTCACGGCCCGGGCAGGAGTGGCCAGCGGAGAGGGTGTGGAAGGGGGATTGCGGGGGGGGCTGTTGCGGGACGAAGGATATGTACAGGCAGGGGTGGCGTACCGGGAGCGGGACCACTTCCGGGTTTCGGATGATTTCGAGGCAGTGGCGACGGAAGACGGCGGGCGGCGGGAGAACTCGGACACGCGCGACCTGCAGGTGGGGGCGAAAGCGGGATGGACGCCGGGCGACAAGGGGCACGAATTCGCGGTGGGATTCATCCGGCAGGACAGCGAGAAGGGCGTGCCGGTGTATGCGGGGACGGACACGAACACGTGGCCGCGCTACTGGCGCTATACGGAGTGGGTCAAGAACAGCGTGTATGCCGTGGGCGAGATTCCGGCGGGGAGGACGGGCTACGTGAAACCGCGGGCGTACTACGACACGTACGAGAACACGCTGAAGGCGTATGACGACGCGACATATTCCCGCCAGACGAAGAAGTCGTCGTGGACGAGCATCTATGACGACTACACGTTCGGCGGATCGATCGAAGGGGGATTGGAGGCCGGGGAGCGGCATCGGGTGCGCGCGGCGGCGCATTACAAGCAGGATGTCCACCGCGAGCACAACGTGGGCGGGCCGACCTCGGTCTTCAAGGATGAAACACTCTCGGCCGGGGCGGAGGACCGAGTGGAACTGACGGAGAGGCTGTCGCTGGCGGCCGGGGCTTCGGTGGAGTATCGCCGCAGCCTGAAGGCGGAGGATCCGAACGCCGACGGGGAGTTCGGTGACAACGACAACGCGGCAGTGAATCCGCAGGCGGGGTTGTTCTATGCGGTGACGGGGGGGGTGTTCCGCGCGACGGTGGCGCGCAAGACGCGGTTTCCGACACTGAAGGACCGGTATTCGTACCGGCTGGGAACGGCGCTGGCGAATCCGGATCTGGATCCGGAAATGGCGATGCACTACGAAGCGGGGTATGAAGGGCGCTTGTGGGAAAAGCTGGAGGGACATTTCAGCGGATTCTACAGCCGGCTGGACGACACGATCCAGCAGGTGGACCGGGTGGCACAAAACGAGGAGGGGGCATGGCTGTACCAGCTCCGGAACGTGGGGGAGTCGGAGAGCGCCGGCGCGGAGGCTGGGCTGGCCTGGACCGTGCTGCCGGAGCTGAAAGCGGGAGTGGACTACATGTATTTGCACCGAAAGAATTGTGCGCACCCGGAAATCAAGCTGACGGACTCGCCGGAACACAGCCTGAAAATGTACGCGGAGTGGCAGGCGTTGCCGCGCCTGACGCTGGTGCCGAGCGCCGAATATGGTTCGTCGCGCTATTCGTCATCGGATGGAATCAAGGCGGCGGGGTTCTGGCTGTGCCACGTGGATGCGCGGCTGGCGCTGCCGGGGGGATTCGCCGTGTCGGGGGGCATTCGGAATCTGCTCGACGAGGATTACGAATTGAACGAAGGATATCCGGAAGAAGGGCGCAGCTTCTACGCGAGCGTCCAGTACACTTTCTAGGGAAGGCGGATGCATGCTCGGCAGGGACGTGATTCAGGACATCGATTTCGGCGCGTTGTACCGGGAGCAGTGCCGGAGGTCGTCGTTCGGGGCGCGGACGAGCACGGACTGGGACCGGCGGGCGGAGCGGCGGAGCCGGGGGGAGGGTGACCGCGACTACAGCCGGGCGTTTTTGGAGCGGATGGATTGGACGGGGGCGAAGACGGCGCTGGACATCGGGTGCGGGACGGGGAACCTGGCGATTCCGCTGGCGCAACGGCTCCGGAAGGTCCATGCGCTGGATTTCTCGCCGGAGATGCTTCGCTATCTTGAGATCCACCGGAAGCGCGCCGGGGTGGAAAACCTGGTGGTGCATCGTCTGTCGTGGGAGGATTCGTGGAGGGAGGTGCCGCGGGTGGACATGGCGATTTGCTCGCGGGCAATGAGCGGGGAGAATTTGCGGGGCGCGCTGGAGAAGATGGACCGGAAGGCGAAGATGCGCTGCTACCTGACGCTGCATGCGGGCGGGAGCTATTTAGGCACGGATGTACTGGCGCTGCTGGACCGGGAGATGGAGCCGCGTCCGGACTACATCTACGCGGTGAACATTCTCTACCAGATGGGAATCCGGGCAAAGGTCGACTTCCTGAAGTCGCGGGGCGGGATGGGGTATGCGTCGGTGAAGGATTTCATCGGGGCCGTGCAGTGGCGGGTGGGGGAGCTGTCGAAAAAGGAAGAGCAGCGGCTGCGAAAATTTTACGCGGGGTTGCCGCGCGAGCCGGACGGAACGGTGCGCTACCGGCATGATTTCGAGTGGGCGCTGTTGTCGTGGGAGAAAGGGGCGCGGTGATCGGGGAGGAACAGGGCGGCCTGGACCGGGTCCGGGCGGTGGAGCGGCTGACGGCGCTGTGGGCGTTGAACGAGGCGGGGCTGGGCGGGCTGATCCATGCGCTGCGGGTGCCGTTCACGGGCATCGTGGTGGGGTCGATGGCGGTGGTGCTGATCACGCTGATCGCCTTTTTCGCGGAGCGCCGGGCGAGTGCGATCCTGCGGGCGACGGTGATCGTGCTGCTGGTGAAGGCGGCGGCGAGTCCGCATACGCCGTTGCCGGCCTACATGGCGGTGGGGTTCCAGGGGATGGTCGGCGCGCTGTTGTTCGGCGTGGTGCCTTCAGTGAGGCTGGGGGCGTTGCTACTGGGGCTACTGGCGTTGTGGCAGGGGGCGGTCCAGAAATTGCTGGTGATGACGATCCTGTATGGAAAACCGTTGTGGGAGGCGGTGGATTCGATCGGGCAATGGATCCTGGACAAGATGGGGCATGAACCGGGAGTCTGGTCGCCGACAGGCCTGTTTTTGGTGTTTTACCTGGGCTATTACACGATTGCGGGGATGCTGATCGGTTGGCTGGCAGGGGCGATACCGGGCGAAATCGCGGAGACATTGCGATCGAATCCGCCCGTCATGGTGCCGACGGGGGATCGGCCGGGGCTGCCCTCGATATCCTCGGGGAAGTGCTGGTGGCGGCGGACGCCGTTCAAAACGGGGATGGTGCTCGCGGCGCTGCTGGGGGTGCTGATGCTGCTGCAGCCGGGGCAGGAAGGGTGGGCAAAAGGGGTGTATGTGCTGGTGCGTGCGACAGTGGTGCTGGCCGCTTGGATGCTGGTGGTCCGGCCGCTGGGCATGGCGTTGTTCCGGCGGTTCCAGCGCCGGGAACAAGGGGTTTATGGCGGAGAGGTGGTGAAGGCGCTGGAGCAGTTTCCGGCCCTGCGGCAGGCGGCGGCCGTGGCCTGGCGCCGCAGCCAGGCGGCTGGGGGATTCCGCCGGGGGAAGCGTTTTCTGGTGGAACTGGTGGTGCTGGCCCTGGCCAGCGAGTAGCGGGAGAAGGAGCGGAGGCAGACAATGGATTTCCAGCACATCTATGAAACCATCGGGGCGGCGGGTGTCGCGCTGGTGGGGGTGGCGGTGGTTGCGGCATATCTCTGCGCGAAACATGCGGTGTATTTGACGTGGGTGGGCTGGGTGTTCCGGCGGCATATTGCGGGGCTGGCGAAGGATCCCTCGCGACTGGACGCCGCGGCAGGCGCCCAGTCGGGGAATCCGCTGGTCCGGATGTTGTCCGAGGCGGTGCTGGCGGCCTGCGGGGGTCACGACGACTTGCGCGCGGAACTGGCTTTCTTGTTCCACAAGCACTTTCGCAAGGTCAACCGGGCGATGACGCTGCTGCGGCTGATTTCGGTGATTTCTCCGTTGATGGGGCTGCTGGGGACGGTGCTGGGGATTTCCAAGGTGTTCCAGGTCGTGGCGTCGGAGGCGGTGGCGAATCCGGCGCGGCTGGCCAATGGCATTTGGGAGGCGTTGACCACGACGATCATCGGGTTGGCGATCACGGTGCCGGTGCTTTGCCTGTATTACTTTTTCCGGATGCAGATCCATGGGTTCCAGGTGGAGTTGATGGAATACGCGGGACGGTTAACGGCGGCGGGAAAACGGCGCTAGGGCGAAGGGGCCGGCCATGGAAGAACCTTCATTTCTGGATGACGATTTCGATGCGGAAATCGATTTGACGCCGTTGATTGACGTGGTGTTCATGCTGCTGCTGTTCTTCATTCTGGCGGCTACGTTCAGTACGCCGGTGCTGCAGGTGACGCTGCCGGAGGCGGGCACGGCCCGGCAGGTGGAGAACGATCCGGCGCGACTGGTGTTGGCCATCGATGCGGAGGGCCGGCTGCATTACCGCGATGCCCCGATCGGGGTGGAAGAGGTGCCGGGGTTGGCGGAGTCAGGGCCGGAGGGGCCGGTGGAACTGCGGGTGGACCGGGCGGCGCCGTTCGACGCCTTTGTGGAAGTCATGGACCGGCTGCGTGCTTGCGGGCGGAGCAATGTTTTCATCAGCGCGCAATCGAAATAGGCCGGCGCGGGATGCCGCCGAATGGGGATCTGCGGCCATCGGGGGTGGCCTCTGCCTGGCCATCCTTGGGGGACTGGTCTGGCAGGGTGCCTTTTGCATGCGGGGGGAAGCGCCTGGCGAAATAGCTATTTATCCAGATCTGAGCGTGGTCATCGCGCCGGCGCCGATGCCGGAGGTGGAGGACCTCCCGCCGGAGCCGGTTCGTGAACCGGCGGTTGAGTCCGAGGCGGAGCCGGTTCCGGGACCGGAGCCGGAAGCCGAGAAGATGGCGGAGCCCGAGCCGGAACCGGTGATGGAACCGGCGCCGCCGCAGGTGGAGGCGCCCGCGCCGTCCGAAGCGGTGCAGCCGGAGGCGAAGGAAGAAGAGGGGAATTCCGGGCAGGAGGATGCCGTCCGCGCCGAATGGCTGACGGAGTTGCGTCGTCGCATCGAGAAGAGCAAGTATTATCCCGGAATGGCCCGATATGCCCGTGAAACCGGGACCGTGAGGTTGCGGGTGGCGATTGATCCGTCGGGGAAAATCGGAGAGGTCCGGGTGCTGGCCAACAGCGGATCGCCGCGGTTGATGAAGGGGGCGCTGGAGACACTGCAGCGGGCCGGAGCGACGCCGCTGGGGAGCCAGCCCTTGGGGACGGGGTTCCAAGTGGAGGTTCCGGTGACCTACCGGCTGGATTCGTGGTAGAGACCCGAGCGGTGAACGGGGGCAAGGGGACGGGTTTCGGGTGCTTTACAAACCGATCGGGGTTGGAGTAGATTTCCGGACGTTCGCAATAACAACCTATGAGGTCGATCATGATGAAAAAGTTCATTTCCTTGGCGTGTGCGGTGCTGCTGTGCGGGAGCGTGGCTTGGGGCGGGATGATCAGCGAAGATCCCGGCGAGTTGCTGGTGGCCGGCCAGTTTTGGCTTCCGGGCGAGGGCGATTCGGACCTGTTCGAGACCGGCTACGGGGCGGAGTTTTCCTACCGCGAGTGGTTCAGTTTCCCGTGGGGGGTGGGATTGAATCTCGGAGCGGCCCAGTGGCAGGTGGACGGGGGTTCCGCGGCCTACAAGTGGCAGCGGCTCAGCGATTATGACGGGGATGCGCTGCTGCTGTCCATCGGTCCGGCGCTGTATTTCAGCATGATTGATTGGGACAATTGGAATCTGACGCTGGAAGCCGGCGTGAAGTACGTGTATGTGGACTCGGATGTCAGCGTGTACAACGAAGCCGAGACCTACCAGCGCCGCCAGGATGTGGAGATCGACGACGGCCTGATTGCCCACATCGGCGCGGAATATGAATACATGGTGGCGGAAAACCTCTACCTGCTGGCGGGTGGCGGCTACCAGATGGACCTGATGGCCTGCGACACCTCCTATGAGCTGGGCGATTTGCGCGACACCCACTTGCGGGGAGCTTTTTTCCGCGCCGGCGCCAAGTTCCTGTTCTGACTGTCGCAGTGGGAGGATGCCGGTGAAGGCCGGCACTTGCGCGGCACGTTCCGGGTTTGCGCCCCGGAACGTGCCGTTGTTATGGATACCAAAGGAGATGGGATGATCCGTTGTTTTTTGCTTCCCGGCCGTTGGGATGAGGGGCTGATCGACCTGGGGGAGGCCGAATCGAAGCATTTGTCGGGAGTGATGCGGGTGAAGGAGGGAGACCGCATCGAGCTGCTTGACGGGGAGGGACGCACGGGGGAGGGCGAAGTGGTGGAGCCGCACCGGAAGCGGACGATCGTCCGGTTGATTTCCCATGCGCGATCGGCGCCCATTGAACCGCGCCGGATTCTGGTGCAGGCGCTGGTGCGCGAGCAGAAGATGGATTGGTTGATCCAGAAAGCGGTGGAACTGGGGGTCCATGAAATCTGGCCACTCCAGACGGAGCGCGCGGTGGTGCAGATCCGGGCGGGAGAGGCAGCGAAGAAGACTGCTCGCTGGCAGGCCATCGCCCTGGCGGCCTGCAAACAAAGCGGGAATCCCTGGATGCCGCGGATCGCGCCGGTCCGGACGCTGGGGGAGGCGTTGGGTGCTTGGCCGAAAGAGGGGGCCGCCTGTTTTGGCGCGTTGCAGCCGGGGGCGGTGGCGTTGCCGGATTTCCTGGGGCCGTTGCGCCGGAATGGGTGTTCCCGCGTGGCGATGTTCATTGGCCCGGAAGGAGATTTCAGCCCCGGGGAGGCGGAGCAACTGACGGGCGCCGGGGTGCAGCCCGTCACGTTTGGTCCGATCGTGTTGCGCGTGGAAACCGCGGCGATCTTTGTGCTGTCGAGCGTGCAGTATGCCTGGCTCGAGAGCCGCGCAAGGGAGGCGGAATGAGGGAATTGGAACCCCAGCATTTGATGATCCGCGGGCGTGCGGCCTTCACCTTCGACCGGCTGCCGGTTCCGGGAAGCCGGGCCCGGGAATTCCAGTTGGCCGATCCAGATTTCCAGGATTGGACGCTGGGGGACTTTGCGGGAAAGAAGAAAGTGCTCAACATCGTTCCCTCGCTGGACACGCCGGGTTGCCTGCGTTCGGTCCAGGAGTTCAACGAAGCCCTCGCCGCGAGGACCGACACGATCCTGCTGACGATCTCGGGGGATTTGCCGTTCGCGATGGCCCGGTTTTGCACGTCTCTCCAGGCCCCGAACGGAAAACTCCTCTCCACTTTCCGTTCGCCGGAGTTCGGGATGGATTACGGCACGCTGATTGTCGAGCATCCGCTGATGGGGTTGCAGGCGCGCGCGGTGGTGGTGCTGGACGAGGAGAACGTGGTGCTGTTCCGCCAACTGGTGCCGGAACTGACGGACGAGCCGGACTATGCGGCGGCGCTGCAGGCGCTGGGACAGGGGTGAGAACGCTTCGGTTGCACCGGCGCTTGTATTCCGGTCACGGTGGCAGGGTGATACGACCGCGGAAGAAATAGATGCCGGTCCCGGGGGCTGTGAATTCGGGGAGCCAAGCCCCGCCGTTTCCCGGGGTGTTGGTGAGATTGGTCCAGGCCGGGGGGGCGAGCAAGAGACTGGAATCGATGAAATAGTGGCGTCCGGTGGAAGTGGGGTCGAGACTGAACGAGAGGAGATTGGTGGAACAGGATGCCTCGAGCGACGGGAGGACGCTGTTGGTGCTGGTGGGGTCGGTGTCGGCGATGTATTCCTGCCAGGTGAAAAAACCGTCCGGTTCGGCATCATTGGTGGCGGCGGCATCGAAATCGTTGGTCCAGCCGTATTGGGCGAGCCACCATTCGGGGGTGTCGTAGGCGGCCAGGTTTTCGGCGAAATGCGCCGTGATGGCCTTGGGGGAATCCATCAGGAGATCGAGGGGATTGGTGGAGGAAGAGGCATCGCCGGTCCAGTGGGTGAAATGATAGTAGGGATCGGCGGTGGCGGTGATCTGGGTGGTGACGCCGGCGGGCTGCCAGGAATCGGAGATGTTGACCGTGCCGTGGGAGGCGGCCTCGGTATCGAGCCAGTGGTTGGTGGTCCAGTGCCAAGTCAATTCGGCGTGGTTGGTGAGGGTCATGGTGAAATTGGTGCCGGAGCCGGACAGGGGTTGGTTGCCCATCATTGTCCACCCGGTGCAGACAAGCTGGGTGCCGCCGTTGGGGGCGGGGGAGGAAACAGAGTTGGTGAGTGCGGTGCCGAGGGGATGGAGATGGATGCCGGCGGGCGGCGTGCTGGTCCCAAGCGAGGAGGAAACGGTCAGCACAAGGGAGGTATTGGCTACGACGATCGGCAAGGTGAAACGCGATGAAGCGGCGATCGCCGAACCATCGCGAACAACGAAATCGAGGTCATGGAGGCCGTCGTCGAGCAGGGTGGTGTCCAGGTCGGGGGTGATGGAGAGGAGGCCATTGGTGGGGGAGACATGGAAGAGAACACTGGCCCGGGGACGGATGTCTACGGGATTGTCGTCCATGAAACTGGAAAAACTAACATTGGTCCGGAGGCCGAAATTGGTCTGGACGGGCGTCACGGCATAGTCGATCTGGATGCCCCAGCCGTCGGGGCCGGGCGTACGGGCGAAGAGGGTACCGTTGTTCAGGACATTTTCGACGCCGTTGGCCAGCCGGTCATAGCGAACGCCGTTGGTGGCCATGAGCGTAGCATTGGTGGAGATGGCCATGCGAAGTCGTTCAAGGAGGTTGGTGATGGTTTCGCCGCCGGTGGCCACCAGGGTGTTGGTGACGGCCACGCCGTTGGTGAGGGTGATGGTGCAGGTGACGGTGTCGCCGGCGTTGGCCGTTTGGATGGGAACGCCGTTGGAATGGGCAACAAGCCACAGCCGTTTGCGGGAAAAGTAGATGGACGGGTGCAGATTGGTGGCGGCGAGTCCCACGCCGAGGGTCAAGGTGGCGGCGGTGCCGGTCGAAACCGAGGCGGAAACCGGGACATGGTCTCCGTCGTGGTCGAAACTCTTGTAGATCAGTTCCAAGCGGTCGCCATGTGCGGTGGCCGCAACGATCGATTCTCCATCCGCATTCACCGCATCGGCCAGGGATTCGACGACTTCGAACAAGGTGTCTTTCAGGACAGTGACCGAGGTGGAATTGGTGCGTCCACCCACGACGACGGACAACTGGTTGTTGCGGGTGGGCTTGACGGTGGCCAGGTTTGTTTGAAGGCGGCTGTCGAGGTAGAAATCGATCACGGCCGGGGGGGCGCCGTTGGAGCGGGCGGCGGCGGAAATCGGAACGGGAATGGTGCCGGACACGATTTGGCATGGCGCTGGCGAGGTGATGGTGATCACCGGTGGCGCGGCGAAGGGCGCGGCAAGGGGATCGCCGGCAAAAAGCCCCTGGTACGGGGCTTCGACGGACATGGCGTAGGCCTCGCCGACCGTGAAGCCGCGAGCGTACCAGAACGCCATGAGAGGATCGGGAAATTTTTCGAGGTAGTTGCACGGTTCGGCCACGGTGCCGTAGGATGCCGTCGCCCCGATGCCCATCCAGTGGAGAATGGTGTGCTGGCTGTAGCAGGGATCGGGGATCATGCCGCCGCAGGAGGTCAGATGGTCGGCATAGGCGCCATCCAGCCAGACATTGTTGGTCTGGACGTCACCGGGGATGTAGCCGTAGCCGTCCTGATAGCCGATGACATTGGTTTGACCGGACAGATTGAAGTAATACGGGGCCAGGACACAGGGGACCGGCAGGCCGGGCAGGGCGGTGAAGGAGAACTGGGTGGTCGCGTAGCGAGCTTCCCGGACGCTGCGACCGATGCTTCCGATCATGTGCAGGTGGATGGAGGCATCCGGGAAGGAGGACTGGGCGGCGGCTCCGCGGTCGGCGACGAGCTTGGCGGTAGGCAGATTGGAAGCGATCAGGTGAAAGGTGATGAAGCCGTTGGTGGCGTTCCAGGCGTCGATGGAACGGAAGGACCGTTCGGCGCGGTAAAAGGCATTGGACGTGTAGTCGGGCAGGTTGCAGCCGATTCCGCCTTCGTTGTATGCGGGGGCGTCCTGGAATCCGTAGAACAGCGAGGCGCTGACGCCTTCGACATTTTCCACGCGTGTCGGAAAGGCCCAACTCAGAACCACAAAATCAATCTGCCCGGTCAGTCCTTCGGCCGCGAGGTGGTTGGTGATGGGAGTCAGCAAGAGGGATTGGAACTGGTTGGAGGTGGCGCTGACCAGATTCGTGGCAATGCCCAGCCGGCAGATGTGGTGGCTGGGGATGCCGTGTTGTTCCGCGTAGTATTCGCCGAGTTCGATGGAATCCGCGGAGTTGGTGTTGACGACGACGAGGGCATTGAATGCCCGGCCGCTGGCGGCTCGCACCGGGCCTGAGAAGAGAAGCAGGATCAAGATCGCCAACCCTGCAGTCCGGGATTGTGTGTGGAAGGGCATGCGCTTTGCGAGAGTTTCCTCTTGGAAAAGATACCGCGCATGAGGAAGCCGTCAATTCCGGAACAGCCTATTCTGAAAGGTTTTTCGATCCGAAGATTCCGGGGCCATGGAAGAAGATTCCTATTCCATGGCCGTCAACGGAATCGGGGTGCAAACCATAAATGATCGGGACCCGTTGCCCCGGTGGAAAGCAGGGTCGTGAAGTGGGCGCGGGGAATCCGCGGGGGGAGGGGAGAAGGAACAGCCTTGTTTCTCCGAGAGGTCCTGCAGCGCTGAATCCGCACGGCTGGGCGACCCGAAAGACGAAGGCGGCCGTCCGGCCTGAACCTTTGATCTTGTCGAACACTGCCATGTGCCGCTAAATACGGCGCTATGTCCGATATTGTGCAGTCAAAGGCTTGGGCCATGAGCCGCATGGACGAGCGGGCGGCATATCCTCCGGCCGTGGCGGCCCCGTATGGTCCTGGCGAGGCCTATCCCGAATTTCCAGGCTTAGCGCTTTGTCCGGTTCCCAATCCGGTATTCGGGATGGTTCGGCGAGTGCTGCTGGAAATGGGGTTGGACGCCGGCCGCTTCGGGACTCCGCAATGGAATCCACTGGGAGATCTCGTGAAGCCGGGCGGCAAGGTTGTGGTCAAGCCCAATTGGGTGCTTCACCGCAACCTGGGGGAGGGGGGGATGGATTGCATGATCACGCATCCCACCGTGCTGCGGGCGGTGCTGGAATATGTATTCTTGACTCGACCGGCGCAAGTCGTGCTGGGCGATGCCCCGCTGCAGGGGTGCGTCTGGGATGAAATGTTGGCGCATGGCGGATTGAAAGAAGTGATCGCCGAGCTGGGCAAGCGGGGACAGCCCTTGGTCGTGAAGGATTTTCGGCGGACCGTGATGCGGGAGGAAGCCGGTCTGAAAACCGTGGCCGAAGAATTGCGCCCGGAATCCGATTATGTCCTGGTCGACCTGGGCTCTGACAGCCTGCTGGAGCCGATTTCCCAAGACTGGAAGAAGTTTCGCGTGACGGTTTATGATCCCCGGAAGATGTGGGCGCATCACCGGCCGGGTCGTCACCGGTATTTGATTGCCCGGGAGATTCTGGAGGCCGATCTGGTGGTGAACGTGCCCAAGCTGAAGGCGCACAAGAAGGCGGGGATCACCTGCTGCCTGAAGAACTTGATCGGCATCAACGGCAACAAGGAATACCTACCGCACCACCGCAAGGGGGCGGCCGATGCGGGGCGCGGCGGGGATAACTACGCCCGAGGGCATTGGCAGATGACGCTGGCCGAAAACGGGTTGGACCTCGCGAATCGGATCCGGGGTTTTCCCCGGATCTATCGATTATGCGAGCGAGTGGTATGGCGGCTGATCTCGCTCGCCTGGAAGCAGGATCCCGGGGTCCAGATCGAGGGCAGTTGGTATGGCAACGACACCATTTGGCGCACCTGTCTGGACCTGAACCGCGCGTTGCTGCATGCGGGAATGGACGGGCAGATGCGGGAGGTGCCGCAACGGGAGGAAATTTCCATCGTGGATGCGGTGGTGGCGGGGCAGGGAGAGGGGCCATTGGCGGCCGAACCGCTCGGGACGGGGGTGGTGTTCGCCGCGCGGAATCCGGTTGTTGGTGACTTCCTGGGCGCGAGCCTGCTGGGTTTTGATGCCGCGAAGATTCCGCTGCTGCGGCATGCCTGCGACGACATACGCTGGCGGATCTGTGTGGCGCCGCCCGTGCGTCCCGCCTTTGATCCCCCGTTTCCGCGCGCCCGCGCTCCACAAGGCTGGGCCGGGCACATCGAACTGGATCGCGAACCGCATCCATGATGTTCCGCATTCAATCCTTCAAGGAGGCCGCTTTCTGGTCCACGGCGATCGGGTCGTTCAGCCAGGTCCTGGCACTGGGGTTCGGAATGGTGATGGCGGCGCTCTTCGGGGCGCAGCAAAGCACGGACGTGCTCTATTATTGCCTAGGGGTGTTCGCGCTCCTGTCCGCCCTCGTCCAGCAGGTCAACGTGGCCGTGCTCGTGCCGGAGACGATGCGCCGGCGGGAACAGACCGGCGAAACCGACGCCATGGCGTTCATCAACCGCTTCTTCGCGGCGTTCCTGATCATCACCTTGGCCGCGACCGGGTTGCTGCTGGTTCGTCCGGCGGGCGTGCTGACGGCGATTTCGCGATTCCCCGCCGCGGTGCTGGAAACCCACCGCGGGCTCGTGCTGTGGCTGGTGATTTCGTTTCCGCTGCAAATGGTCGCACAGTTGCTGCTGGACATCCTGGTATCGTACCGGTTTCTGACCCTCCCGGTGGTGCTGTCGTGCGTGGGGCGTGTGATCAACATCCTTTTCGTGCTGGCCTTCTGGCGCCGGTGGGGGGTGACTGCGGCCGCCATGGGCATGGCGACGG
>CAYODC010000035.1:0-12988 GCA_964402575.1 uncultured Verrucomicrobiota bacterium | reverse complement strand
ATCCAGCGCAGGGCGGTTTCGTAGTGCTCGCGGGGGCGGTCGGGGCCGACGCGGCCCTCCCAGCGGTCCTGGCCGTCTTCGTACCACGACAGGAAATCGATGCGGCAATACGTCACGCCCATGTCGGCGTAGAAATGGATCCAGCCCTTGACGTATTGTTCGGCGCCGGGGCGGTCCACCTGCACCCAGGGGAAGCGGGCGTTTTCGGCGGGGTTTTTCAGCGAAGAGACGGGGATGTCGGTGCCGACGATCTTGCGCTCCTGGTCGTCGTCGTGCACGTGGACCCAGAGGGGGTTGCCGTACATACCGAGGGTCATGCCGCGCTGCCGCAGGTGATCGGACCACCAGGCATAGTCGTGTTCCCAGTGGCGGGAGTGGGAGAGGCGGTAGCCGTTTTTGTTGAGCTGCGAGGTGTCGCCCCAGCCGTCGATGCAGATCAGGTCGTAGCCGAACGGCTTGAGGGCCGTCTCGACCCAGTCGATGTTGGCGAGCCAGTCGGCTTCGGAGACGTGGATGTCGTGCTGGCCGGCCTGTTCCTTCAGGATCTGGTTTTCATAGACGCTCCAGGACAGCGGAGCGCGGAAGGAGGCGGATTGGGCGGCGGCGGTCACGGCGCAGGCCGCGGCCGCACAAACCAGAACGGCCGGTTTTCCACGCCGTGGAACCCCTTTTTCCACGGCATGGAAAACTCCGGGCACGGGGCGGGTTGCCCGGTGGTCAGGCTTCGACCTGGACGGCCTTGGAAGACTGCCAGACGCCGTGGATGTTGCAGTAGGCGACGGCCTGGAAGACGCCGGACTTGGCCAGTTTGACGCTGGCGGTCATGCTGGGGTTGGTGAAGGCGGGGCCGGTGTCGTCGGTGGTCGAATCGCCGTGGGCGGTGAATTCGGCATGGGCGAGCTGGATGGGCAGCTTGGCGCCTTCGGGCAGGTAGTAGAGCGAGATCCAGCGGATATGGTGCTGGACGGTGTTGGGGTGGGCGATGGCCTTGCCGAGGCCGGCCGTCACGCTGAAGAAGTCGCCGGCCTTGACGGAATCCGGCGCTTCGATGACGGGGGAGTGTTTTTCGGATTTCCAGTCGGCGCTTTGGATGGTGCTGTTGAATTCAGACATGAGGTTCCTCCTGTGGGTTGGATTTGCAGGCTTCAGCCTATCACAGACCGCAAGGAATTGCCAAATCCCGGATCGAAAAAAATGAGGGTGCGAGGATATGGGCATTGACCCGGTTTTGCCGGTTCTGTGACAATTCAAGGCAAATGGAACAACCCCAAGGAGGAGTCCGCATGAAAACAAGATGGCTGGTTCCGGTTCTGATCCTGGCGTGCGCGGCGTCGGCCGGCGCGGTGGAAATCACGCTGAAAGACGCGGACATGCGTCTGCAGCTGTACGGCTACATCCGGGCAGACCTGTCGCACGATTCGCAGGCGACGGCACCCAAGGCCGATTTCGCCTTCTGGGTGCTGCCCGAGCTGGACGGCGAGAAGGATGCCCAGACGCATCTGGGCGCCCGGGAAACCCGTGTGGGGTTGAACCTGTTCGGTCCGGACGCGGGCGACTGGAAAACGACCGGCAAGATCGAAGTGGATTTCTACGGCAGCGGGAATCCCAATTCCTACAGCCCGCGGATCCGGCTGGCCTATCTGGATCTGGCCCACTCGTCCGGGCTGTCCATCCGCGCCGGCCAGGACTGGGAGACCTTCGTGGAGGTGATTCCCCGGATCGTGAACTTCGCCTATCTGGCGGACATCGGGGCGCTGGGGCTGCGGCGGCCGCAGGCGCGCGTGACGCAGGAGCTGAAGATCAGCGAGACGACCAAGCTGGTGGCGAAGGCGGCGGTGGCGCAGACCGTGGGCGAAGACCTGGACGGCGGGGGATTTGACGACGGGGCGGATGCCGACTGGCCGACGTTCCAGTTCAATGTCGCGCTGCACCAGAAGCTGTGGGCGGAGAAGTGCGCGCGCATCGCGTTTTCGGGCCACTACGGGCGCGAGACGCTGGATGCGGCCGTCAGCAATGCCGTGACGGGGCTGGACGCGGAGGATTACGACACGTGGTCGGCGCAGGGGTCGGTGTATCTGCCGCTGACGAAGTGCCTGGCCGTGCAGGGCAACCTGTGGACGGGCGAGAACCTCGACACGTACTACGGCGGCATCGGGCAGGGCGTCAACATGGGGCTGGGCGAGGCCGTGGCGTCCAAGGGCGGCTGGGCCCAATTGCTGTATGACCCGACCGAGAAGCTGTGCTTCGGCCTGGGCTACTCGATGGACGATCCCGACGACGACGATCTCAACCCGGGCATGCGGGCCAAGAACCAGCAGGCATTCGTGAATGGCTTCTACAAGCTGACGCCGGCGGTGACCGTCATGGCGGAGTACGCCAACATGACCACGGATTACGTGGACGGCGACGAGGCCTGCAACAACCGCGTGCAGGTGGCCATCCGCTACGCGTTCTGACCGGCCGGACGGTTGCGACCACGGGCCGCCTTCGGGCGGCCCTTTTTCGTGCTCAGAACACTTCGATGGCGGTGTTCTCCAGCAGGAGATAGAAGGGGCTGGAGGCGAAGGAGGGGGTGGTCTGGTCGCCGACATACAGGTCGAGATGGGTGGTGCCGCCGTAGCCGGGCTCGAAGCGGTCCTGCACGTTCCAGGTGGCGCCGAGCAGCCGGCTTTCGACTCCGGAGGGGATGGGCCGGCCGTTTTCGAGGAGGGGGCCGACGAGGCGGAAGCGGGTGCCGCGGGGCAGGCCGCTTTCGTTGGCGGCGGCGGTTTCGAAGGGCCGCAGGGAAGAGCGGTAGGCGTCGGGCGGGCAGGAACTGATCCAGAAGTTGCCGCCGTAGGAGCCGTTGAGGTACTGCCCGGCATAGGGGCCGGAAGTGAGGCGGCCGGAGCCTTCGAGGCGGACGGCGGCAATGAAGTCGGCGGGATAGGCGCCGAGGTCCTGGAGACCGGAGGAGCAATCGATGGACGTGCAGCCGGTGACAGCCTGCGGGGTGCCGCCGAAGAAGGATTCGACGGGGGTGTAGTAGAAGGTGATCTTGTAGCGGTCGGGCAGGACGGTGCCGCCGCCGGGCGAGTCGTCGTCATCGCTGCAGCCGGCGGAGAGCAGCAGCGCGGGAAGGAGGGCGAGGGCGATCCAGCGGGAGGGGGTTGCGTTCATGGGGAACAATCTACCCCGGTTTGGCGGTTTTGCAGGCGGCCCGGGTCAGAAATCGCGGGCGAGGGAGTCGAGTTCGGCGGGCGAAAGTTCGCGGAGGGGGTTGCCGCGCAGGGCGGATTCGGTCAGCGGGCCGATGCGGATGCGGCGGAGACGCTTCACGCGAAGGCCGAGGGCGTCGAGCATGCGGCGGATGTGGCGGTTGCGGCCTTCGCCGAGGACGATGCGCAGGGAGGGGGGGCGGCCGGGGCGCGAGGCTTCGGGCACGACTGACAGGGCGCGGAGAAGCTCGCCGTCGTCTTCGACGCCCTGAAGCATGGCGGCGATCTGCTCGCGGGTGGCGAAGCGGTCGGTCCAGGCGCGGTATTCCTTTTCGACGTGATGGCGGGGGTGGGCCATGGCCTGGGCGAGGGCGCCGTCGTTGGTGAGCAGGATGAGCCCTTCGCTGTCGAAGTCGAGGCGGCCGATGGTGTAGAGGCGCAGGCGGGGGTCGGCGCCCATTTCGGCGGCCCATTCGACGATGGTGGGGCGGCCTTCGGGGTCGTGCGAGGTGCAGAGGATGCCGCGGGGCTTGTCGGCGAGATAGGTGCGGTGCGGTTCGGCGCGGACGGCGCGGCCGTCGAGTTCGACGCGCTGGCGGCGGGGATCGACGCGGGTGCCGAGTTCGGTGACGACGGTGCCATCGACGCGGACGCGTCCGGCGGCGATCAACTCTTCGCAGTGGCGGCGGGAGCCGACGCCGGCGGCGGCGAGGAATTTCTGCAAACGGACGGCATTTTCCGCAGGGGCCGGATGGCGGGGTTCAGGGTTCAGGGAAGGGGGAGGGACGGGTTTGTTTTTCATAGGAAAGGGAAGCGGAAGGCGGAGCGGAACAGGATGTAGCGGAGGGCATCGGCGACGGATTCCTTGAGGCCCTGGGAGAAGGGATCTTTTTCGAGGGGCAGTTGGGCGACGGCCTTCTCGAAGGCGGCCTTGCGTTCGGGGGAGGTGTCGAGCGCGGCGGCGCGGAGTTGGAATTCCTGGTTGTCGCGGAAGCCGGGGGTGGCCTGATGGCCGAGCTGGGCGAGGGCGAGTTCGCCGCCGTCGAACCAGGCTAAAGCGCAGCCCTTGCAGAGGTCCATGTGCAGATCGAAGCCGGGGACGTTCAGCGGCTGCTTGCGCATCCAACCATGGCAACGGGGGCAGCGGAGGGGGCCGGGGGTGTCGGCGGAGAATGCCTCGCGGGCTTCGGCCTCGAGTTCAGGGAGGGTTTTGCGGGGGAGGCTCCGGATGGCCTGGTAGCGGGTGAGTTCAACGAGATGGCCCTGGCATTGGGGGCAGCGCTGGAGGGGGAAGCCTTCGTACTCTTCTGGAACGAGCGCGATCTGGCAGATAGGGCAGTTTCGGGTGATCATGAACGTTTTCCACACCATGGAAAAATTTCCGCGTGGTTTTCCACGGCATGGAAAACTTTTTCGCATTTTTTCCACGGCATGGAAAACTTTTTCGCGTGTTTTCCACGGCGTGGAAAAACCGGATTGTTTTAATTGGAGGGGGGGGCGATGGTTGCGCGAGGACGGAATCGGTTCCGGTCAAATCTGTTCTAACTTAAACGGGGGCAGAATATTCGATTCGCGTTAAATCTGTTCTGCGGGCCTAGACGCATTCCGGAGACGGGTCTATGATCGAATCCAGACCGTGCGGAATTCCAATCGGCAAATGTTGGATTCCGCCGATGTCTCCCGAGGTGATTATGAATGCGATGCGGCGGCGGTTGGGTGGTTGGCTTTTCACGTTCCTGGCGCTGCCGTTGGCGGTGGCGTGCGCCGATGAGGTCGCCCGCTGGAATTCGGCGGGATCGGATCCTCTGGCGGGAGACTATGCGGCCGCGAGCCAGGCGACCGGCGTAACGGTCCAGAATTTGGTGGCGGGCGGCAACTTATTGCGGACGGGAGGTTCGCCCGCTGCGAACACGTTTGCGGCGGCCGGCTATTCCACATCGAATGCGGCGGATGCCATGGCCGCCGGTCATTACTGGGAGACGTCCATCCAGCCCGAGGCGGGCATGTCCGTGACGTATGAATCCCTTGCCTACCGGTTTCGCCGGACCAGCACTGGTCCGCTCTGGGCGCAATGGGCCTACAGCGTGGATGGCACGACGTATGAATGGTTGCCGCCGACGGGAAGCAACAGCACGTCCTATTCGGAAAAGACCACGCCGCTGGGAGACGTGGAGGCGCTGCAAAACGCGACGAACCAAATCTGGTTCCGCCTGGCGGCATGGGGGGGCGGGGCGGCGAACACGTCGTGGGGAGCCTTTGGGCAGAGCAACGACGTGGTGACGTTTTCCGGAACCGTGGGGGAGTATCATCCGTTGCCGCCGACCCTCACGTTCGACCCTCCGGGGCCGTACAGCATTCGGGGCGGCGAGACGCAGACGATCAGCGTCGTGGTGCGCCCCGCGGGCAGTGGATTGGCGGGGTGGTCGCTCGCGCCGAGCAATTTGACCGGGACGGCCCGCATGGAGGGGGCGCAATTCATCTTGGAAAGCGATCCAGCGGACGCGCCGGGATCCTATGTGTTGACCGTGCTGGCCACCAACGAGGTAGGGACGACGACGGGCATGGTGACGATTGCGGTACAGCCGCGCGTGACGCCGTCGCCGGTGGTGGTGGTGGAAAGCGCGGCGATGCGGCCGGGGACATCGCTGATGGACGTGGATTTCTGGGTGGGGTATGCGCCGGAGGTGGTTTTGTTCTGCGAAACGATGGGGACCGTGACCACCACCACTTCGCTGGAGAACCACACGGCGGCCGGCGGGTTTGACAATCCCGGGTTGACCTTCACGGCCGGCGGGGCGACATCCGCGGCGGATGTTCGCAACACGTTTGCTTCCTCCGGTTATATGGATTATGCGGGGAACGCGGCATCGGGGAACGGGAACATCTATTTCGGCACGGTGTCGGGGCAGGACATCGGATTCGGGATTTCGGGCATTTCCGCGGCGGGGCTTGAATCCCTGGCGCTGAGCTTCGGCTATTGGAAGGGGACCGGGGAGTCGAATGCCGAATTCCGGGTGGAGTGGTCGATCGATGACGGGACGACGTGGACGGAGATCCCGCTGGCGCGCCTGCCGGCGGCGGAGGCGGACACGGGATGGTACATGGTGCAGGGGTTGGAACTGCCGGCGGAGGCCGCCGCGGACAATCTCGCCCTGCGGTGGGTGCGGCCCTCCGGCGGGTTGATCATGCGGATGGATGATGTGATGCTGGCCGGCCAAACACCGGGAGTCGCCTGGCCGACCGTGTCCGTTCGGGCGTTGGCGTTTGTGGACGGGGAGCGGACGTTCGGACACGTGATCCGGCCGGAAACCCTGGTGGAGGGCACCGATGCCGTGCTGGGCGATGCCGTGCCGGCGAACCGGACGCACCGGCTGACGTGGAACGTGGGTGCGGACTGGGACGTCGAGCTGGGGCAGATCGCGGTGGAAATCCTGGCGAAGGACGGGCGGGGACTGCTGCCGCTGGATTGGATCACCATCCCGGCCACGACCAACACGCCGGAGCTGGCCATCAGTCTCGGCGTGCCGGATGCGGCGGAGGTGCTGGATGCGTTTTACTGGCTGTATGCCGGGGGGGATCCGGAGCTGGTGCTGGAAGGCGATCGTTTGAAGGATTCGGGTGAGGATACCGGATTCGTTGGGGCGACGCTGGTGACGGGCACGGTGGTGGAGGTGGCGGCGCGTCCGTTCCTGTATCGCAAGATGGAGCTGGACCTGGCCACGGACGACGACATCGCCCTGGCGGAATTCGCGCGGGCGGGATTGTCCAATCCGGCGGGCCAGCATGCGGTGAACCGTCCGTGGGGAGCCATTCCCGGGCCGGGAAATCCGGAGCTGGTGAATTGGCGGTGGGTGAAGCACACGCACGGGGACGGGGCGGTCACCCTGACGGACCGGCTGAACGACTGGATGTGGGTGTATGACGCCGGAGGGGCGGGGCCGATGGATTGGAGCAATGCCGTGAGCTATTGCCAGGGGTTGGACTACGCCGGGCGCACCAACTGGACATTGCCTAGCCAGACGCAATTGCAGGAGGTGCAAAGCCAGCAATACCTGTTCTGGGACGTGCAACCGGACTGGTACTGGTCGACGGCCGTTATGTCAAAAGGGGTGTATTGCGTGAACATGGAGTCGGGTGAGGTCCAGATGAAACCCGCCGCCACCAACCAGTGGGTGTGGCCATGCATCACGTCGCCGTAGGATGCGGCGGAACATGAAGCCGAACGATTGAGCCGTCCAATGCAACCGAGCATGAGCAGGATCGTCCGCTGGCTGCTGGGAGCCGTTGCGGGGCCGGGGCTGGGCCTGTCCGCCATGGCCCAACAGGTGGAGTTCACCCAGACCGCCGTAAACGATGCGAATGCCGCGGTGCTTGCCGCCGTGGCGTCCACGCAATGGATCGAGACGGCGGAAACGGTTTCGACCGTTGCGGCGCCGGAGACGTGGAGCGGATGCCGATTCACCCACTGGACCGTCAGCAGCCATCCCGGGGAAGCGTTCCGGGATCCGTGGGGCCGGGCGGAGAACCCGGTGAGCTTCACGCTGTATGAGCCCACGGTGGCCACGGCGCATTACCTGCCCGCCGCGCAGGATTCCGACGGCGACGGCGTGCCGGATTGGATGAGCATCCACTATTACGGCACGCTGGACATCCCGGGAGATTCCGACAGCGATGGCGACGGCTATCTGTTGGAGGATGAGTATCAAACGGGCCGCCATCCGCTCTATGCCAATGCTCGCCAGCCGGGGGGCATTTCCCGGGACCGGAGCGGAACGCTGGCGGTGAATCTGGGGGGATTTTCGCGCTTCACGATTCGCAGCGAGCCGCCCGGCCTGGTGCTTCAGACGGGTTCGGTGGCGCCGGGTTCGGTGATTACCACGTCGAACATGACGGAATCATCGTTCGGGTACTGGACGCTGGACGGGGTGGAGCAGCGCGATGCGTGGGGCGTGGCGGAACGGCAGGTGTCGTTCACGATGGAGGAAACCGATCGCGAGGCGGTGGTATATTTGTTTGCGGGCGACAGCGATGACGACGGGTTGCCGGATGCGTGGGAGATGGTGTTTTTCGGCACGCTGGCGCACGGAGCGGGCGAGGATTGGAGCGGGGATGGCCTGACGTTGCTGGACGCGTATCCATCGGGGCGAAATCCGAAGTTCCGGTATGCGCACCAGCCCGGTGGCATTGGCCGCGACCGGAGCGGAACGATGGCGGTGAACCTGGGGGGATTCGCGCGCTACACGATCCGCAGCGAGCCGCCCGGCCTGGTGTACCAGTCGGGCTCGGTGGCGCCGGGATCGGTCATCACCACGTCGAACATGACGCAGTCGGCGTTTGGCTTCTGGACGCTGGACGGGGAGGAGCAGCGCGATGCGTGGGGCGTCGCCGTGCGGCAGGTTTCGTTCACGGTGGAGACAACGGACCGCGAGGCGGTGGCCCATGTGTTCCCGGGGGACAGCGATGACGACGGGCTGCCGGATGGCTGGGAGATGGCGTACTTCGGCATGCTGGGCCATGAAGGCGGCGAGGATTGGAGCGGGGATGGGCTGATTCTTCTGGATGCGTATCAATCGGATCGCAACCCGAAGTTCCGGTATGCGCATCAGCCGGGGGGCATGGCTCGGGACAGCACCCCGGTCGTATTGGTGAATCTGCAATTCTTCCCGCCGGACAATGTGTTCACGGACGGGGGCGGGGCCGAGGGGTTCTTCTCCAATCCGTATTCCGGTGTCGAAGGCGGTTTCCAGATGGCGGGTGGATTCAGCGCCCCGGCCCTGGGCGATGTGTTCGGCAACAGCGCGCTGGACCTGGTGGTGGGCGGGGCGGAGGGCCGTGCGGCGCTCTGGCAGAACACGGGTGCGCCGTTTGCGCCGCAGTTGGTCGAGCGTCCGGACATTCTGGCAGGTCTGCCGGAGTGGCCGGCGGGTCCGGTCTATCCGGCCC
Source organism: uncultured Verrucomicrobiota bacterium (assembly GCA_964402575.1). Lineage (GTDB taxonomy): Bacteria > Verrucomicrobiota > Kiritimatiellia > CAIQIC01 > Lenti-01 > Lenti-01. Next base: position 3,848 of record CAYODC010000035.1, on the reverse strand, counting down.
TGGGCGACTGGAACGGAGACGGACTGGCGGATCTGGTGATCGGATCGGATGACGGCTGGCTGCGCTTGTACCAGGCCCAGGCGGACGAGGCGGCGCGGTTTGTCTGGATCGGGAAGATCGCGGCGCCTGCGGGTGACCAGTTTCCTGCGTTACTGCCGACGGAGGGCTTGCCGGATCTGCTGGTGTTGGATGGCGGTTCCGGGCTGGTCCGGCGCCATGCCTGGACGAACGAAGTGCCGCCGTATGGCCATCCGGCGGTCAGCGAAAACGTGCTGGGCATTCCGGTCACGGATGGGCTGGGACTGGCGGCGGGCGATACGGATCACAACGGATGGATGGATGTCGTGGCATCGGATGCCGACGGACGCCTGTGGCATTTCCTGGGGCAGTCGGACGGATCGTTCTTCCTGAAGAGCAAGGTATTTGCCGGCGCTCAGGATGGGTTTCATGCCGGGCTGCGCGCCGCCCTCGGAGATTTCAACGGCAACGGCAATCTGGACGTCATCGGTGGCGGCGACGATGGGCGCCTGATCTTCCTGCGGAATCCCGCCAAAATCCTGCGGGTGGCCCCCACGCTTTCCAGCGTGACGCGGCAGGCGGCGGTGGCGTTCACCAGCATCGACGACGACGGAACGCTGACGTGGAGCTTGCCGCGGAACCGCAGCGGGGCCACCGTGGATCCGTTGACCGGCGCCTATGTGGCGGGGGCTGCGGACGGGTTCGACCAGGTTCTTGCCCGGAACGACAGCGGGCGGGTGGGGGCGGCCTGGGTGAATGTGCTCGGGCTGGCGCCCGGGGAATCCTCGGGCTGGCGCGCACTGCTGGTGGAAGGGCGGCGCGGAACGGCGGATCCGGCCGGTCCGGCCCTGCACACCATTGTCCGGCGGGCCCGCGACGTGCTGGAATACCGCGGATTGCAGGCCGATGAAATCGTCTGGCTCGGGCAGGGCTCCGACGCGGATGCCGCGCCCACCCGCGACAGCCTGGCGGCGGCCCTGCGGGATGGGACGGCTGTGGCGGCGGATACGGATGTGCTGGTCGTGTTTCTTGCGGACCACGGCGATGTGTCCGCCGGCGAAGACGGATGCCTGGTGTTGTCCGCAGAGGAAACGGTTTCCGGGTCGGAACTGAATGCGTGGCTGGATGCCCTCCAGGCGTCGCATCCGGACTTGTCGGTTCTGGTGATCGTGGAAAGCGGATTCGGTGCGCGGCTGGCCGGGGCGCTCGGGGCCTCCGGCGAATACGCGGAGCGCCGCCTGGTGCTGGCGGCGAGCGGCGCGGACGAAAGATCGCATCTGGTTTCCGGCGGATGGGTCAGCTATTCGATGCAGTGGTGGATTGCGGCAGCCGATGGGCGTACGCTCGGGCAGGCGCATGCCGCTGCGGCCGATGCCTTGGCCCCGTTGCAGACCGCGTGGAGCGCGGGCAGCGACGCCTTGGCGGGACGGGTGCTGGGCATGGATGACGTGGCGGGGGCGACGCGCCCCGTGGTCGAGGCGACCGACGATTCCCTGACGCTCGAGGGGATGGAGGAGGCGCGGCTGGAAGTTGCCGTGCAGTCCTCGTTCGCCATCGAGCGGGTCTGGGGCGTCGTGATTCCGCCGGGATATGTTCCCGACGGCGATCTGCCGGTTTTGGACCTGCCGGAGCTGGAACTGGCGCTGAATCCGTCCACGGGCTTGTGGGAAGTGCAGGCGGTCGGCTTTGCCGAAAGCGGATCGCCCTATGTCGTGATGCTGATGGCCCGGGACATCTGGGGGCAGGTGAGTCCGCCGGTGCAGGTCCGGGTGGAGCGGCAGGCTTCGCTTCGTCACCGCGTCGTGATCTTTGCACCGGGCGAGTCTTCGTGGACGGGAATGGGCACCGCGCTGAACCTGTCCGCCTATGCCCGCGACGTCGCGCTTTTGCGGGGCATCGCGCCGACGGACATCCGCTTCTTTGCCGATCATCCCGGAGATCTCGCCGTGGATGGCCCGACGACGGCCGCTGCCTTGCAGGATGCCATTGAGTCCTGGGCTGTCGCCGACGGACCGCCGGAGGCGCTAACTCTGTTTCTGGTCGGACAGGGCTCGCCGCACGGGCTGGTCTGCGCCAACGGGGACCGGGTGACGCATCAGCACGACAGCCTGCGCGGATGGGTGAACGCCTTTCAGGACGAAAACGATGCGCAGGTCTATTTGATCGTGGACGCCGATTACTCCGGCCGCTTCATTTCCGTGGGCGGGGGCGACAACCGGGTGGTGGTGACCAGCACCGGCCCCGATGACCGCAACCGCTACATTGACGGCGAGTGGGTGGGTATTGTCCGTTGGATCTGGGAGGCCATCGCCCGGGGACGCAGCTTGCAGTCGGGCTTCGCGGAGGCCACGGCCTGGGCGGCCCGGTTCGGAGACATCCAGGCCCTTTTGGATGACGATGGCGACGGGCGGCATCAGGCGGGGCGCGACGGGGCGAGGGCCGCGAAAGCCTTCGTGGGATCTCCGTTCGTGGCGGGCGACGACCCGCCCGCCATCGGCCGCGCCAGTGTTTCCCGGTCCATCGAGGCGGGCCAGGCGGCGCGGTTCTGGGTGGCGGATGTCGTGATGCCGGATGGCGGACGGCCGGAGCGCGTCTGGGGCGAAGCGGTTGGCCCGGACGGTTCGCGTCGGGGCGAGGCGGCCCTCTGGCACAATGAAGAACTGGACCGGTATGATGGCTTGTTTGCCGACTTCGCCGAGCCCGGCACCTATGAGATGTTCCTACGGGCCGGGACGCCCGGACATCCGACCCGGATGTCCCGGCCGGTCGTGGTTCAGTTCCACTGCGGCCTGGATGACGAGCCCGGGCGGGGGCGCTCGTCGATTCCCATGCCGTTCATCGCGCTGCCGTTGAGCGGGGCGTATATGGATGTGGAGACGGCCGAGGGCATGGACTGGCGGCTGGACCTTCAGGCCGGGCAGCGCGTCACGATCGAGGCGAGAGAGGTGGCTCCGCGCCGCGACGTGATGCTGGAGATCCGGGATGCCGACGGATTGTTACTGCTAGCTGAAAACGGTTGGGGAGCGGGCCTGGGCGAGACGATCCGGGGTTGGGAAGCCCCTGCCGAAGGCACCTATCTGGTGCGAGCCCGGTTCATGGGAGGCCAGGGTCCGGCGTATTGCCGTGTGCGGGCGACCGTGGCCTACGAAGCCGTGGATCTGGATGGCGGCTCCCTGGATGTGGACGCGGCCTACGAGGCCTGGGCGCGGGAGATCTATGGCGACGACTATGAGGAGAACGCTGGTCTGGATGACGATCCGCTGGGAAGCGGATTGACCAACTGGGAGGCGTTTGTCGCGCGGATCGATCCGCGGAATCCCATCGGGTGGCCGCCGGAAATCCGGATGGACGGCATGCGGTTGCGGATGGAATCCAGTGCGCAGGAGCGGCTGTATTTCGTTGATTTCAAAACCAATCTGCTCGATGGCGCGTGGCGTCCGCTGCTGTACCGCCAGGGATCCGGCGATGCGCTGACGATCGACCTCGACGGCGAGGATCCGCACCGTTTCTACCGCTTCCGGATCGAAATGCCCTGAACCGGGCATCGCCCGTTTTCCACGCCATGGAAAATCCAGATTGGAATTTTCCACGCCATGGAAACCATTTCATCCGGCGGGGTTTGTTCAGTTGTGTATCAACAACTGTTCTTCGTCGATCCAAAGCGGCGCGGGGCAAACGGGCGCACTGGCGGCGCTGTAGAAATCGCCGATCATGCCGCATTTCGTGATGGCGACGGCAGATCTCCAGCCATTCAGCCATGGAGGCTGGGGTGAAGGGGACCGAGAAGGATCTTCTGTGCGGCGAGGAAGTCGGGGGGAGGGGGGGCGGTG
>CAYODC010000034.1:0-13007 GCA_964402575.1 uncultured Verrucomicrobiota bacterium | reverse complement strand
CCTTCCGGGAGGCGTTCCGCCGGCAGGCCCATGTCGAGTCCCTCGTCGAGGCCCGGACCCGGGCCCTGCGCGAGAGCGAGGAGAAATGGAAAAGCTACGTGGTGTCCGCACCGATGGGAATCTTCATCGCCGACGCCTACGGGCGCTTCCTGGAGTTCAATCCCGCCGGATGCCGGATGACGGGCTACAGCCTCCAGGAGCTGTTCGGGCGGCCTTTGACCGATCTACTGCCCAAGGAAAGCCTGGCTTCGGGCCGGGCGTTCTACAAGCAGGTGCTCGATCTGGGCCATGCCACGGGGGAATTCCGGCTGATGCACAAGAGCCAGGAGCGCCGTTGGTGGTCGGTGTCGGCCGTGCGCCTGGACGACAACCGGGTGCTGGGCTTCACCGAGGACATCACCCACCGCCGCCAGGCCGACGATGCGCGGGAGATGCTGCAGGTGCAGCTGAACCAGGCCCAGAAAATGGAATCCATCGGCCGTCTCGCCGGCGGAGTGGCCCACGATTTCAACAACATGCTGGGCGTCATCCTGGGCTTCACGGAGCTGGGGCTGGATTCCGTCCCGCCCGGCGAACCGCTGCATGACGGGCTGCTGGAGATCCGGAAAGCCGCCCGGCGCTCCGCCGACCTGACCCGGCAGTTGCTGGCGTTTGCCCGCAAGCAGACCATCGTGCCCGTGCCACTCGACCTCAACAAGACCCTCGAGGGCATGGTCGGCATGATCCGCCGGCTGATCGGGGAGCGCATCGACCTGGATTGGAAGCCCGGTCTCGAATCCGTATGGATCACCATCGATCCGTCGCAACTGGACCAGCTTCTGGTCAACCTGTGCGTCAACGCCCGGGACGCCATCCGGGACGTGGGCCGGGTCACGATCGAAACCACCCGCTCCGTGTTCGACGAGGAGGCCTGCGCCCGGCATCCGGGGTACATTCCCGGCGAATATGTCCGGCTGGCGGTCCAGGACACGGGGTGCGGCATGGACGAGGAGACCATCACCCATCTGTTCGAGCCCTTTTTCACGACCAAGGCCGAAGGCGAGGGGACCGGCCTCGGGCTGGCCACGGTCTATGGCATCGTCAAGCAGAACCAGGGCTACATCCAGGTGCAGAGCGAACCCGGCAAGGGCAGTGCGTTCATCCTCTTCTTTCCCCGTCACGGGGTCCGGGCGGAGGCCGGTGGCGAAGGAGCGGCCCGGCTCCCGATGGAACCCGGCCACGAGACGATCCTGCTGGTGGAGGACGAGCTGGCGCTGCTGAACATGACCCGGAGCATGCTGGAACGCTATGGCTATACGGTGCTGGCCGCTTCTTCCCCCGGCGAGGCCATCCAGCTGGCGGAACGGCATGCGGGCCGGATCCATCTGCTGCTGACCGATGTGATCATGCCGGACATGAACGGCCGGGATCTGGCGACCCGCCTGCTGGTGCGCTTTCCCGGCCTCAAGTGCATGTTCATGTCCGGCTATACGGCCGAGGTCATTGCGCAGCACGGGGTGCTGGAGGAGGGAATCTGTTTCATATCCAAGCCATTCACCCTCCCGGAGCTGGTGGCCCGGATTCGCGAGGCATTGGCCTAGGGCGTCGGCCAACCGGCGAGCAAGGCGCAGGCGCAAGGAAGGGTGCGGGAGCATGGCGGCAGCATGAACGAATCCATGAGAAACGGCAAACCAGACGGTTCGGCGAGGAACCATCCAATCCTGTTCGGCGAGTGCCCCGGGGACGGCTCCGGAGAGGAGTCCCCCCGGTCCATTCTGGATCGCCTGCCCATCGGGGCGCTGGCCTCCGATCCCGAAACCGGGCGGTTTATCTATGCCAATCCGGCCATCTGCCGGATGCTGGGACTCACGGCGGAGGAGCTTTCGGGGATGACGGCGTCGGACATTCATCCGGCGTCCGCCGTCCCGAAGGTCATCGCCGAGACGGAAAAAATCCTGCACGGGGAACCGGCCAGCCTACGCGATGTTCCGCTCCGGCGGCAGGACGGCCTGGAGTGTTCGGTCCATGTGCATCCCGCGTGGGTGGAAATCGACGGGCGTGCCTGTCCGCTATGGCTCCTGACCGACATTTCCGACCGGAAACGGGCGGAAGCGGCCCTGCACGAGAGCGAAGCGCGGCTCCAAGCCATTCTGAACAACATCCGCGACGTGGTCTGGTCCATGTCCTATCCTGATTGCGTGTTCCTTTTTGTCAGCGCGTCCTCCTCTGCCCTGCTCGGGCATGCGCCCGATGCGCTCCAGCGGCAACCCGGCCTGTGGACCAACCTGCTGCATCCGGACGACCAGGGATCGGCGGACCGGTTGAAGCGCGATCTGGCCGAAAAAGGATATGCCTACCGGGAATGCCGGATTCTCCGCGCCGACGGAGCCACCCGCTGGGTGGCGGACCGGTGCAAGCTGGCCTACGATCCCCAGGGCCAGCCCTACCGGGTGGACGGTGTCACCAGCGACATCACCGAGCGCAAGCGCTCGGAACGGCAAATCTCCGCCCTGGCGGCCGCGGTGGAACAAAGCGAAGACCTCATGGCGGTCAAGGATCTCGACCTGCGCCTGGTGGCCGCCAACACGGCCTACGCCCAAGCCTTTGGAAACGGAATGCTCCGGGACATGATCGGCAAGACCGATGAGGAAATCTTTGGCGGTTCGCCGGATGGCGGGCGCGGCCCGCGCGAGGAGGACCTCCGCGTGCTGGAGCTTTCCGCCGGCGAGGTGCTGCGGCGGGAAGAGGTTCTTCCCGGACCTGCCGGGATCCCCCGGCACCTGTTGACCAAGATGTATCCCATCTTCGATCCGAACCACCAGCGGCTGGGCATGGGCCGCGTCTCCACCGACATCACCAGCCTCAAGCGGACCGAGGATGCCCTGCGCGCCTCCGAACGCAAGCTGCGCCAGATCTTCCAATCCATGACCGATCTGGTCTTTGTGATGGACCGCGAAGGACGCTATCTGGAAATCGCCCCGACCAACACCCGGTTGCTCTACCGTCCGCCCCAAGAGCTGGTGGGCAAAGGAGCCCGCGAAGTGTTTCCGCCGGACCTGGCGGAGTTGTGTCTGGAGACGATTCGCCGGGCCCTGGAAGCAGGGGCCAGCGTGCCCGTGGACTACCAGCTGGAAATCGACGGGCATCCGTTGTGGTTTTCCGCCGTCGTGACGCCGCTGACGGCCGATAGCGTCGTGTGGGTCGCCCGCGACATCACCGACCGCAAGCTGGTGGAACACCGGATGCGTTACAACGAGGAAAAGTTCCGGGCCATGGTGGAACAGGCCCAAGACATTGTCTATACCCTGAGCGCCGAGGGAGTCCTGACCTACGTATCGCCCAGTTGGTCCCGCCTTCTGGGACATGCGGTTGAGGATGCCGTTGGCCGCACCCTCGATGCCTTCGTCCACCCCGACGACCTGCCCCGATGCCTCGCCGTCATCCAACAGGCGGTCCAGACGGATGCCGACCAGGCCGGGGCGGAATACCGGGTGCGCCACCGGGACGGATCCTTCCGATGGCACGTCACCCACGCGACAGTCCTTCGCGATGCCGCCGGCAACGTGGAGTCCTTCGCGGCCATCGCCCGCGACATCACGGACCACAAACTCGCGGAGACCGCGCTTCGGGAGAGCGAGGCGCGCTACGACCAGTTGGCCGAGCAAAGCCGGACCATTGCCTGGGAGGTCGATCCCGACGGGCGCTATACCTATGTCAGCCCGGTCGTGCAGTCCGTGCTCGGCTATGCCCCCGGGGATCTCGTGGGCCACCTGCACTTTTTCGATCTGCACCCCGCCGACGGGCGCGAGGAATTCCGGCGGCAGACGCTGGAGGTGTTTGCCCGGAAGGAGCCGTTCCGCAACCTGATCAATCCGGCCGAAACCCGGGACGGCCGGCGGGTGTGGTTCTCCACGGATGGACTGCCCATGTTGGACGCCGACGGCCATCTGCGGGGCTACCGGGGCAGCGACCAGGACATCACTGACCGAAAACAGGCGGAAGAGGAAGTCCGGAAGATGTCCCTGCGCATGCGGGAACTGACCCGGCATGTCCAGTCCGTGCGCGAGGAGGAAAAGCGCCGCATCGCCGTCTGGCTGCACGATGAAATCGGCCAAATGCTCACCCGCGCCCGCATGGATGCCATGCTGCTGGAGCAGGATCCCGCCCCGTCGTCCATCGAGGCCGCCGCCGCGCTGGCCAGCCTCAAGCGCACGCTCGACCAGGCCGTCAAAACCATCCGCCACATCTCCACCGACCTGCGCCCGGCCATTCTGGATGATTTCGGCCTGGTGGCCGTTCTGGAGTGGGCCGTGCACGAAGACGAAAAGCGCCTGAAGATTCCTTTCCATCTGAAGATCGATCGGGTGCCCGATTTCCTTGATCCGGACTTGTCCGTGGCCTTTTACCGCATCGCCCGGGAGTGCCTGACCAACATTGCGCGCCACGCCGGCGCCACCGCGGTGGAGATCCTCCTTTCCTGCGATGGCCAGATCCTGACCCTCAGGGTGCAGGACAACGGGCGCGGCCTGCCTCCCGGGGTGGCCGACAGCCTGACCTCCTTCGGCCTCGGCCAGATGCGGGAACGAGCCAGCGCCCTCGGCGGCGAGGTCCGTATGGAAAGCCGGCCGGGGGGGGGGACCACCGTCGTGGCGACCGCCCCGTTGCATCGTCCCGGCCCGCCGGAGAATGCCCCGTGATCCGCGTGCTGATCGCCGACGACCATGCCATCGTCCGCGAAGGGCTCGCCAATGTCCTTTCCGCCGCGGTGGGTTTCGAGGTGGCCGCCCTGGCGGCCTCCGGGCCGGAAGCCCTCCAGCGGATCCGGGAAACTCGCGCCGACGTGGTTCTGCTCGACATGGCCATGCCCGGCATGAACGGCATGGAGGCACTCAAGCAGATCAAGATGGAATACCCCCGCCTGCCGGTGCTGATCCTGAGCATGTATCCCGAAAGCCAGTACGCCATCCGGGCCATCCGGGCCGGGGCCGCGGGCTATCTCACCAAGGATTGCGCGAAATCCGACCTGCTGGAGGCGCTTCGCCGGGCGGCCGCGGGCGGGCAATACCTTACCGCGGCCGTCAGCGATTGCCTGCTGCAGGAAGTCCGGCAGCCGGGAACGCGCGAGGAAGAGCCCCATCAACGCTTGTCCGACCGCGAATTCGAAGTGCTGCGCCTGATCGCCCAGGGGGTGTCGCCCGGCGACATGGCCCGCCGCCTGAATCTCAGTCCCAAGACGGTCAGCACCTATCGCGGGCGCATCCTGGAAAAGCTGGGCCTGTCCAGCAACGCCGAGTTGATGCGCTACGCCTTCGAGCAGGGCATCGCCGGCTTGTAGCGGCCGGAACCCTGTCTTGAACTTCGGACACGGGTGGCGCACTATGACCGGCGCATGAGAGCGTGGCTCAAGCGGCAATATCTCGGGTCCGGCTGGGGATTCCGGCTTCTGTTCCCCTGGGTCCGGGTTCGGAATTTCCTGCTGGCGGGCGGGTGGCGTTCGGATCGCGCCGCCATCGAACGGACCTTTCGAAGCACGTTCGGCTACCCGCTGGATTGGGACCATCCCCGAACGCTCAACGAAAAGCTCAACTGGATGAAGCTCCACGTGCGCGATCCCCGCCAGCGCATCGCCGCCGACAAGGTCGCCGTCCGCGATCTGGTCCGGGAACGGGCGGGGGAGGACTGCCTGATTCCCCTGATTCGGACCTATTCCCGGGCCGCAGACATCCACTTGGAGGAATTGCCCCGTTCGTTCGTGCTGAAGGTCAACCACGGCAGCGGCCAGAACTGGATCGTGCGCGATAAAACCCGGGAAGAGGAATGCCGGATCGTGCGCCAGTTCCGCGAGTGGATGGTCACCAACCACTCCGCCGTTTCCCGCGAGTGGCCCTACAAAGGCATGCGCCCCTTGATCGTCGTGGAGGAATTGCTGGTGGACGAAGGGGGGGGGATTCCCTGCGACTACAAATTCCACTGCTTCCACGGGAAGGTCGCCGTCATTCAGGTGGACCTCGACCGCGAAACCGCCCACCGGCGCAATTTCTACGATCTCGATTGGAATCCCCAGCCATTTATCTGGACCGAATGGGAAGGCGGCCGCCCGCTCTGGCCCAACGGCCGCGCCGTTCCCCGGCCCGAACGCCTGCCGGAGATGATCCGCCTCGCCCAGACCCTCGCGGAGGGATTCCCCTATGCCCGCATCGACTTGTTCGATTGCCGGGGCAAGGTCTTCTTTGGCGAGATCACGTTTTATCATGGCGGGGGCTTCGAACGCTTCGATCCCCCCGAATTCGACCTCCGGCTGGGCGAACGGTTGTCCGGTATCCCGTAAAACCGTTTTTTTAAGGCAATTTTAATTTGCCATTTCTCCCCGCCGCATGGCAGCATATCCAAAAATGGGTCGTCGTCACCCGGGAACCCGCATCAAGGAGCGCGCATGAACACGAAATGGCTGTGTGGATGGTTGATCGGAACGTTGGCCCTGGTCGGCACGGCAATGGGGGCGACCTATACGGACGCAGCTACAAATTATCCCGTTGTCGATGATGTTCAATCTTGGATTGATGGTTCAAACGGCGGTACGGGATTTGGTCCTTGGGCCATCGTGGCCGACGGCGGAGAAGGCGGTTGGGCTGGCTGCGGCGTTTGGGACAGCGCGGGTGCCGAACTGAACATGGGCGAAGCTTTCGGCTACGTCGGCAAGGTCGGCTACGTCAACATCGACCGCGATTTCGCGCAGGCGCTGAACGTGGGCGACGTCTTCGCGCTGGATTTCGGCGTGAATTGGGATTCGGACGGCGGCAACAAGGGGTTTAGCCTGTTTGCCAACGGCGTGGAAGTCATCAACGTGAACCACGGCGGCTTTCCCGGCGAAATTACATTGAACGGGGACTTGGCGTTGGCCGAGTACGGCACGCAGACGATGCGCTGGACCTTCACTCAGGAGGCGGCCAACCAGATTTCGGTCTACGCCACCGGCCGCGACGGCACGGAGACCTTCGCGACAACGGTCACGACGGCCAGCGCCTACGGCTACTTGGGCCACGTCCGTTTCTACTCCTCCGGCTTGGCGTCGAATGCCCCCGACCAACGCCAGAGCTATTTCGACAACCTGACGCTTGAACAGGAAGGCACGCCGCCGCCGGAACCGTTGAGTTTGTCGTTCACTTCCGGAACATTTGATCCCCAGGTGCTGGGCAACTACGAGTTTGTCTTGGCGCGCGAAGGCGCCGTCGGCGATGACATCGTATTGTCCAGCAGCAACACCAATGCCGTCACGGTTCCGGCATCCGCCACCTTTGCGGCCGGGTCCAACACCCTATCCTTCATGGCCACGGTCGTCAGCCTCACCAGCGGTCCGGCCACGATCGTCGCCAGTAACGCGGCCACCGGCGTCTGGGCGGAATACAACGTTACCCCGGTAGCCCCGACCCTTTCCATCGGCGGCCCCTGGTCGGTCCCGACCCTCGATGCCGTGACCTACACCCTCACGCGGTCTGCCTCTGTCGGCAGCACCATCGTGTTGCAAAGCTCCAACACCGACGTAATGACCGTTCCCGCCAGTCTGGTTTTTACCGAAGGCATCCTCGAGTCCAACTTCACCGGCACGGCCGTGGGGTATGGAATGACCACGCTCACGGCCAGCAACGCGGCCACGGGGGCCTTCGCGACCTTTGACGTGACGGTCCAGGAACCCGCCATCACCCTCAACGGCCCTTCCACGGCCTGGGTGGGGGAGACCAACATCTATACCGTCACCCGCGTCGGCGCCATCGGCGACACGGTCAACCTCTCCAGCACCGACACCAACGTGGTGCGGGTGCCCGCCACGGTGGAGTTCCCCTTCGAGCAGAACACAGTCACCTTCCAGGCCGTGGCCCTGGCCACCGGCAGCGCCACCCTTGGCGCCGCCAACGACGATGATCCCACGGGCGACACCCAGTCCGTCGCCGTGGCCGAGGAACCCGGCGTGCTGGCCGAGGACGACGCCGGCAACTACACCCCGGCCACCTTCATCAACGGCGCGAACCTTGGCACCGGCTTCGGTGTCTGGGACTTGTGGAACACCGCGGCCACGCTGGGCGATTCCACCGCCGGCGGCGGCGGCGACCTGAACTCCACCAATGGTTATTCCTTCCGGTTCATGTCGGGCGGGACCGGCGAGACGGACTGGTGCAACGCGCGCCGCAATTTCGACGGCGCGCTGCAGGTGGGCGATGTGCTGACCTTCACCTTCACCTACAACTGGTGCGGCGGCCAGCGCGGCGTCGATATCTCCTCCGGCAATCAGGAGCAGTTTGCCAATCTGATCGACGTCAGCCAAAACGACACGTTCAAGGTCAACGGAACCGTCGTTTCCACGAACTATTCCCCCGGCGCGGTGGTGTCGGTCAAGATCACGCAGCAGGCGGATGGCATTGAAGTGTATCTCACGCGATCGGTCGATGGAACCATCAACCTGGCCTACACGACCAACATCGTCCATGCCAATCCCGCCACGGGCGTTGCCATGTATTGCGGCGGCTACAGCAGCTCCGAAACGGACAACCCGAACTACGCGATGTACATGAACGACCTGATGATCCGCGGCGAGGCTCCCACCTCCCTCGAGTTCACCGGCGGCACGTGGGATCCGGCCGCGGTCGGCGACTATGAATTCGAACTGACGCGCTCGGGCGACGTGACCGACAACGTGGTGCTCTCCAGCGACAACGAGGCCGCCGTAACCGTGCCGGCCGGCGTGATGTTCGGCGAAAGCGCGACCACGGTGACCTTCACCGCGACGGTCGTGAGCGTGACCAGCGGCGCCGCGAAGATCGTCGCCAGCAACGAAGACACAGGCGCCTGGGCGGAATACAACGTGTATCCCGTGGCGCCGTCTTTGGGCATCGACGGGCCGTGGCAGGTCTACGGGCTGGGCGAAGTGCAGTACACCCTGACCCGGACCGGTGCCGTGGGCGACGAAATCGCGCTGGGCAGTTCGGCCACCAACGTGGCGACCGTCCCGGCCACGGCGACCTTCGGCGAGGGCGAAACCGCTATCACCTTCATCGCCACGGGCGTGGGCTACGGCTTTACGTCGTTGACCGCCACCGATGCCGTTTCCGGCGCCTCGGCGGACTTCGGCGTGACCTTCGAAGTGAATCCCAACCAGCCGATCGGCGAAATCACCTTCGACCCGATTACGGGCGACATCTCGTTCGCGATTCCCGCGGGCTACGGCGTCGGCACGGTTTGGGGAGCGGATTGCCAACTCGTCGGCGACGGCTGGAATTGGCAGGAGCTGACAGGGTTGCCGCCGCATCCCGACTACACGATTGAGGACGGCGTGGTGACGATTCGCAGCATTGCCGCCCAGCGCCGCATCATCCGCATCGGCTGGCTGCCCGAATAGGCGTCGCTGTTTCTTGACGCACAATCCCCCGTCGATTCCGGCGGGGGATTTTCTATGACGTCCCGTCCGGCGACAACAGGGGAATGGCGCCCCCGGGCCGGACCGTGACGCCGGTCCGGGCGCTTGCGCGCCGGTTTTTCCCGGATTTTCCACGGTGTGGAAAAAAGTTTTCCATGGCGTGGAAAATCCGGAACCGGTCCGGCGCTCAGTCGGCGGAGGGCTTGAGGAAGGCGGCGGCGACGGCCGCGCCCAGCACGGCCAGGGCGGCCGTGGAGACGGCGCGGTAGCCGCCGAGGAGATCTTTGGCCAGGCCCGAGAGGATTCCGCCCAGGATGGCGCCGAGCCCATAGGCGAAAAAGACCAGGCCGTATTTCCGGGCATAGCCCGGCATGCCGACATAGGCTGGCGGCGGGATCGAGGCCACCAACACGGCCAGCGGCGCCTGGGCGGAATACAACGTCCATCCTCGCGTTTCCACCGAAGGGCCGGCTTTCGGCGGCGATCTCCAGCTCGTGGCCGGCGACTTGGTGTTCACCATCCCCGCGGGCTACACCCTCGTCTCGGTCGAAGGCGCGGATTGCGCCCTGCTCAATGGCGACTTGGAATGGGCCTCTCTTTCGCAGGAACAGCCGGATCCTGATTATACGGTGGAGGGAGGGGTGGTCACTATCCTGGGCGAGGAAGGCGGCCGCCTGCTCATCCGCATCCGGCTGTCTTCCGGGACCTGATCCGGCTGTTCTCCGCGCCCTCGTTCGCCAGGCCTCCGCGCGAATTGTTTGGTTGCGCCCTTCGGGGGCGAGGGGGTAGGATGCACAACAAACATAAACCCGCGGCGCGGGTGGCGCCGTTGAATCCGAAGGAGAAGCAAGATGAGGCTGCAGAAATGGTTGTGGGCGGCGGTGGCGTTGAGCGTGATGGCCAGTGTGGCGTGGGCGGAACCGATCCGCACAGTCTTCACCAAGGAGAACAGGTTCCCCGAAGCCATGGGCGTGGAACTCTCCCTCGCAGGCGGCGGATCGTCCTACGAGGATGACGACACCGACGAGGATGTGGACCGCTACGTCGTGGCGCCCGGAGTCCGTTTCGGCCTGACCGACCGCCTGGCCGTGCTGGCGGAAGTCCCGATGGTCGGCTATTCCAACGGCGACCTGGATGAGGATGGGCTCGGCGACATCGCCCTCGGGACGGAGTTCCTCTTCTTCGAGGACATCTTCGAATACGCCTGGATCGTTCCGCATGTCACGGCCTTCCTGCCGACGGGCGACGAGGATGACGGCTTGGGCAAGGGCGAAGGCCAGGGGCGCTTCGGCATCTCGATCGGCACGACGGTCAACGACGTGCTGCATTACGCCCTCGACGTCAGCTATACGCTCAACGGCGCCTACCACGCGGACGAAGACGGCGAATTCGACGATCTGTTCGCCGGCGCGCTGTCGCTGGTCTGGGACCTGGATGAGCGCGCGAGCCTTCTCGGCGAAGTCCAGGTGAACGACGACCCGCTGGACGACGAGGAAGACGATTTCGCCTTCCGCGGCCACCTCGGCATGGTCTACAAGATCAACGACCGCTTCACGCTGATGGGCTATGGCGGCGGCGCCTCCGCCATGGAAATGGATTTCTACGGTATGGGCCGTTTGGTCTGCTCGTTCTAGGCCACCGGCCGGACCGCTGGCCCTTCCGAACCGGTTTTGCTCGGCAAGACCGGTTCTTTTTCCATGCCCGCCCTGCCCGGGCGGGGATCATGAAAGGAACCCCATGGATATCCGACTGGAAGAACTGGATCGCTGGTTTCCCGCCGATTGGAATGGCGGGCGCATCGCCCGGGCCAAGACCCGCTTCTTCAAGGCCTTGGCCCTCGAGGCGCACCGGTTCTATGGCGGCAAGATCCAGGTGCTTCCCCGCGCGGCCTTGCCGGGCTTCCAGTGGTTCAACGCCTGGTATACCCCCGGGGTTTCCGCCGTCTCCACCGGCATCCGCGACTGCGCCGATGAATCCTTCGAGCTGTCCTGGCGCGGCAATGTCGTCGCCGTTGTGTCCGACTCCACCCGCGTGCTGGGCGACGGCGACGTGACGCCGCCCGGCGGGCTTGGCGTGATGGAAGGCAAGGCGTTCCTGATGAAGGTGCTCGGCGGGGTCGATGCCGTGCCCATCTGCATGGACAGCCGGAATGCGGCGGGCCGGAACGATCCGGAGATCATGATCGATTTCGTCAGGCGCTTGGCACCGTCGTTCGGCGCGGTCAATCTCGAAGACATCAGCCAGCCCAACTGCTTCCGGGTGCTGGACGAGTTGCGCGAGGGCTGCGACATCCCCGTCTGGCACGACGATGCGCAAGGAACCGGCTGCGTCACCCTGGCCGGCCTGCTCAACGCGCTGAAAGTCGCCGGCAAGGAGCTGGCCCGCTGCCGGATCGTCTTCAACGGCGCCGGCGCCTCCAACACCACCATTGCCCGCCTGATTTTGCAGGCCGGCGCCGATCCGGCCCGTGTGGCCATGTTCGATTCGCGCGGCGGCCTGCACCGCGGCCGCGCCGACATCGAGGCCGATCCGCGCTTCTACCGCAAGTGGGAGATCTGCCAGACAACGAATCCCGGGCGGATCCCCGGCATCGCCGAGGCCTTGCCGGGAGCGGACGTCCTGATTTCGCTTTCGCAGCCCGGACCCGGCGTGATTCGTCCCGAATGGGTGCGGAGCATGGCGGAGAAGGCCATCGTGTTTGCCTGCGCGAATCCCGTCCCGGAAATCTATCCCTATGAAGCCAAGGAGGCGGGCGCGCTGGTGGTGGCGACCGGGCGCGGGGATTTTCCCAACCAGGTCAACAATTCCCTGGGCTTCCCCGGCATCCTGAAGGGGGCGCTGCTGGTGCGCGCGCGCAAGATCACCGACGCCATGGCCATCGCCGCGGCCCGGACCCTCGCCGCCTACGCCGAGCGCCAGGGGCTTTCGCCCGACCACATCATGCCGCGGATGACGGACCAGGACGTGTTTTCCGAGACCGCCGCCGCGGTGGCCCGTCAAGCCGCGCTCGACGGCGTGGCCCGGCGCGCCCTGGCGCCGGAAGCCGTCCAGGCGCGCGCGCGCAAGGACATCGCCGAGGCCCACGCCGCGCTGGAGTGGCTGATGTCCTCGGGCCAGATTCCGCCCCCGCCCGAGGCCATGGTCCGGCGCTGCCTCGATGCCGTTCTCGCGGAAGGCTGAGGCAGCCGACTCCGTGCGTTCGCCGGTTTTCCACACGGTGGAAAAAAGTTTTCCACGGTGTGGAAAAAACGGGGCGGAATTTTCCATGGAGTGGAAAAAAGTTTTCCACGGTGTGGAAAACGCGCGCAGGCGTGTTCTCCAGCGGGGAGTCAGGGCCGCGGAGGCGGGGCGGGAACGGGCGCTTCGCCCTGCATGGCGAGGAGGCGGCGGATGCGCTCTTCGGTGGGCGGATGGGTGCCGAAAACGGAGGCGGAACCGGCGGCGGCGAGGGGGTTGACGGCGTACATGGGGGCGACGACGCGGTTGACGGGGATCTGCTTGGGATCCTGTTGGGTGGAGATTTTCCGCAGCGCGCTGGCGAGGGCCGAAGGCAGGCGCGTGTATTGCGCGGCGGAGGCGTCGGCGAGGTATTCGCGCTGGCGGGAACAGGCGAAGTAGA
>CAYODC010000033.1:0-13090 GCA_964402575.1 uncultured Verrucomicrobiota bacterium | reverse complement strand
CGTAGTTCGACATCGCCTGCCGGATGGCCGTCTTGGAACCGGCCGAATTCAGCAGCTTGCTCACCGTCGACGCCGTCCACGCCCCCCGCTGGACCGTGTTCGTGTAGATGTGGTTCGCGTCCGGCACGCAGCCGCTCAGCCAGTTGTCCGAACCAACATAACTGGTGTCGTACTCGTTCAACCCCACGAACAGCCCGTAGCTCGCGCCCGTGTGCTCGCTGACCGCCACCGTCGTCGTCGCGCCGGCCGTCCCCGACGCGTTCGACGCCGCGAACACGAATTCAAATGTCCCCGTCGATCCCGGCGTGTAGGTCAGCACCCCGGCCGACATTCCATATTCTCCGCCCGGAGCCGTCGAGGACTGCACCGTGACCGCCGGCGCCGGATACCCCGACGCGTAGCCCGCCACGTTCAGCGTGAAGTCGCGCCCCAGCGACGCCGACTGCGCCGGAATCGCCGCGAACGCCGGCGCCGTCGGCACGTTCAGCGTCTCCACCGAGGCCACCGCGGAGTTCGCGCTCGTGCCGCCCGCCCCCACCGCCCGCACCCGGAAGTAGTAGGTCTTGCCCAGCGCGAGCCCTGAAACAACCTGGCTGGTTCCCGAAACCGCCAGATCCTCGTAGCCGGCCACGAAGCTGGGCACGCTCGTGGATCCGTCCACCCGCACGTCGTCGAACGCCAGGTTCCCCGCGCTCTTCGTGTAGGTGAACCGCACGGCCGTCACGGCCGCGTCCAGCGGGAACGAATAGGTCGTCCCCGTCGTCGGCAGCGACGTAATGTCCGTCAACGTGCTCCACGTACCGCCCGCCTGCGTCTCCACCCGCAGCGAAGAGCTCGCGTCCGTCGCGTTGCCCTTGATCCAGAAGCTGACGTTGGTCGGATTGGCGAACGCCGGCGTCTCCACCCCGTCGCCCGTGGCGTCGAACTTCAGCGACGGCGACGCGCTGCCGTAGTTGCCATCCGTCGTGTAGGTCGTCTCCACCGCCGTGAACGTCCAGCCGGCCGGCGCCGTCGCTCCCGAGCCGAATCCCTCGTCCAGCAGCACGCCGCTGCCGCCGCCGCCCATGGAAAACGTGGCGTTTGTGCCTACGTCCAGCCGGTAGCTCGTGGCCCGGGCCGATGCGCTCCAGGCCGCCGTGAAACTGGTCGTGTTGGTTTCACTGGCCCAGACCGAGGTGGGCTCCGTCGGTGCCGCCTCGCGCACGATCACTTCCACCGGCTGCGTCGCGACCCCCGCCACGTTGCTGGCGGTGAACGTGAACGTCTGCGTCCCGATATCATCCTCGGGCGGCGTATAGGTCAGCACTCCCGTCGCGGGCGCAAAACTGTAACCGGCCGAGGCCGTCTGGCCCACCAGCGCCAGCACCGGCACCGGATAGCCGCTCGCGCTCACGGTGAAGGTCTTCGCCACCCCCGCCGTCGCACTCTGCGCCCCGAGCCCGTTGAACGCCGGGGCCGATGTCTCGAAGGAGGTCTGGACCCAGGCGAAGGCCGCGCCCGACCCGTCGGGAATCGCCACCGGCGTATTGGTCGACGCGAAGTCCACGCCCTCAAACCGCAGCGTGAAGTTCGTCAACGACCCCGCCGTGCCCGACACCGCGTCCGCGCAGCGCACCGTCACCGCGTTGCCCCCGCCCCACGGCGCCGAACTCAAATCCACCGCCAACTGCCAGTTGTCGCGCGTGTCCGTCGTGAACCCCGCCGTCGGGTCGCCTATCGGCATGTCCTTGCCCAGCGGCGAATTGCTCCAGACCGTCGTCCCGTTCACCGAAAAGGCCAGGCTGCGGATGTCGCTGCGCCGCCCGTGAGCGATGGACACCTTCGCGTAGTTCGTGGCCGCCTCGTAGGTTCCTTCCAGTGGATACAGCACGTCGGAAAAGTAATTCTCGAAATAGTCGGAATCCACCACGATGTAGCCGTTGCTGCCAAAGGACGTGCCCCACGAGTTGGCCACCAGATAGTAGCCCGGCCCGTATCCGCACACCGTCACCATGTGGTTGATGTCATCGATGGTACAGGTCATCCCCACCCACGGCGCATCCCCCGGCGCCCAGTCATACCAAAGGTTGTCGTCCACGTAGACTCCGCACGACGCCACCCCGCCCACATCCAGAAACGCCTTGAGCTCGGCAATCTGCTCCGTGCCCGGATTCCAATCCCACACCCACACATAGTTCGTCGAACGCCGATGCAGACCTTCGACGAACGCCGAAATCGGCGGCAACGTGCTGTAATCGGTCGTGTACGGCAGCGCCGCCAGCGACGCCACGCCGTAGCGCATGAAAATCTCGTAGGGCTCGTGCCCGTAGCCGCCCGAATCCTCGCCCGCGTTGGTCAGATTGTACGTAAACCGCGGCGAACACTGGTTGCTTGTCACGGACACGTTCAGCGCCGGATTGTTCCGCTTCATGTTCGCCGTCTTCGTGTAGTACGTGCCCGACCAGTGCACGCACGACCCCAGATCGCCCTGGTCCCCGATCGGCGGCAGCGACGAACGGTTGTCCGCCGCGCCCTTCAACGCCTTCTTGCTCGGCAGAAATCCCGCCGGCGCTGCCGCCAGCGCCCGGCCTTCCGCCACCCACTTCTCGCGCGTCCCCGCCGGATACGGCTTCTTGCCCAGCTTGTATTCCCGTCCGTCAGGCGTCACGAACCTCGGCAGCGCCGTCTCCGTCCCCGGAATCAGTTTCGCCTCCGCCAGAATCGCAGCCGGCCCCCAGGTCATCGTCCATAGCAATACCAATCGGATCAGTCTCTTGTTCATGCGGCTCTCCGGATCGAGGGATTAATCGACATTTAATAAAGGGTACCCCACGCCTCGCCCCTCCTGCAAAAAGAAAACCCCGTTTCGCTTAAAGCGTTCCACCCGCCGCACCGACCCCGCTCCCGACCTTAGCCAGACGCGGAATTCGGCGAATTTGGGTTTGACTCCACCCCGGTTCGCGTCCAAGCTGTTTATTGGATAAAACACAAAGGACATCCTTACCCATGATTTCTCCCATGTTGGCTTTTATGGGCCTGCCCAGCGGCGGCGAATGGATCGTCATCCTCATCATCGCCGTCCTGATCTTCGGCCGCCGCCTCCCCGACATCGCCCGCAGCATCGGCAAGAGCATCACCGAGTTCAAGAAGGGCATCAAGGAAGTCGAACACGACATCAAGTCCGACGACGCCCCCCCCAAGGACCCCCCGCAAACCTGATTTCCCCGTCCTGCATATCCTTTTCCTGGCCCGGCCTCCCCTTCCCCGTTCCGCCCATTGACAGGATAATAACAGCCTGCGCCGCAGGCGGCAGGCGCTGGATGGGAATCGAAGACGCCATTTCCTGCCTGGGCCTGTTCCACCACGCCGGTCTGCCCAACGTCACCCACGGCATGTGCGACAATGCTACTCGCGGAGGATGGATGCCTTGAACGAAGATCCCCATCACCCGGCTTCGACCGCAACCCCGGTCTAGAGAGCCAGACCCCGCGCCTTTTTCGGCGGACCGCGGTTTCACGCGCCGCCCAGCGAGGCCAGGCCCGCCCGCCCGCACCCGCGGCCCAACGCGGGGAAAATAGTTTTCCACCGTGTGGAAAACTCCGCTACAGTGTCCGGCCATGCGTGTGACCTTTCTGGGAACCGGAACCTCCTATGGCATCCCCATGCCAGGTTGCGACTGCGCGGTCTGCCGCTCGCCGGATCCGCGCGACCGTCGGTTCCGCACCTCCATGCTCGTCGAAGCCGGCGGCCTCGCGCTGCTCATCGATACGCCTCCCGATTTCCGCAGCCAATGCCTCGCCCACGGCATTCGCCGCATCGACGCCGTGCTGATGACCCACGCCCATGCCGACCACGTGTTCGGCTTCGACGACCTGCGCCCCTTCACCAACCGCATGCCCGAACCCATGCCCGTTTGGGCCTCCGCCGGCACCGCCCAGACCCTCCGCAAGATCTTCGACTACCTCGACCGCCCCCCCATCCCGGGCACCTCGCTGGCCCGCATCCGCCTGCGCATCCCCGAAGGTCCCTTCGACTTCCACGGCATCCGCCTCACCCCCCTGCCCGCCGAACATGGGCACGTCGACATGATCGGCTGGAAGATCGAACACGGCGGCCGCACCTTTGCCGCCATCCCCGATTGCAAGCGCCTGCCCCCTTCCACCCTCGACCTGTGCCGCGGAGCCGATCTGGTGGTTATCGATGCCCTGCGCCTGCGCCCCCATCCCACCCACATGAACTTCGACGAAGCCGTCGCCGCCCTCCGCCTCATCGGCGCCCAACGCTCTCTCGTCATCCATCTCTGCCACGAAGTCTCCCACGCCCAGGCCCTCGAACTCCTCCCCGACGGCTTCGCCCCCGCCTACGACGGCCTCCGCATCGACCTCGGCTAGGCCGCCGTGCGGCTTGAAAGCCTCCGCCGGATGGGATAGGATTCCACACTATGAAAACGCCATTCTTTGCTTTCGCCGCTTTCACCCTCTGCCTCGCCTCCGCCCCGGCCCAGGACCCGGCCCCCCTCGCCCCCCAAATCGTCTGCCCCGAACCCGTCTTCGATTTCGGCGAAAAAAACAACTCGGAAACCGTCGAACACGATTATGTCATCCGCAACGAAGGCTCCCTCTCGCTCGAAATCCGCGGCGTGCACGCTTCGTGCGGCTGCACCGCCGTCAAACCCTCCCAAAACGTGATCCCCCCCGGCGCCGAAGCCACCATCCACGCCAAGCTCGATCTGCGCGGGCGCAACGGGTTCCAAAACAAAACCATCACCGTCCAGAGCAACGACCCCCAAACCCCCAGCCTGCTGCTGCAAATCAAGGGCAATGCCACCCAACCGTTGCGCGCCCAGCCCTCCGTTCTCTACTTCGGCCGCATCGAAGCCCACGCGCCCCGCAGCCGGACGTTCGACATCCTTTCCGGCACGGGCCCCATCCAGATCGAGAGCGTCCGCGCAGAACCGCCCGGGCTTTCCGTAGCCCCCGTTCCCCTGGATCCCCCCGGCGACGGTTCCACCCACCGTTTTGAACTGACCTTGGACCCCTCCCTGCCCAGCGGCTCCCTGAGCGGATCCGTATTCATCAAAACAAGCCAGCCCGCCCAGCCGGAACTGGTCATCCCGGTGGCCGCCATGCTGGTCCCCCCTCCGGACGCCGAACCCCCGCCCGCGATGGATCCTGCCCCGGCCCCGGTTCCTGCTCCATGAACGCCCTGTCGGCGACTCTTCCCCCCGGCGCCGTGCGCGCGCTGACCGGATCTTGTGTCGCGCTGCTGGCGCTTTCCTTGACGCTGGGCGCAGCCGCCAACCTCCTGCGCCCCTCCGCCTCGCGCCTGCCGTGGATCGGCGATTGGAAGCACCACATCGAAGACAAGGCATTCCAGGCCGGCGTGCCCGTGGCCTTCCTGCTTCAGGCCCGCGAACGGGCGGCCGATCCGGGAACCGTCCTGCTCGATGCCCGCATCCCCGGCGAGTATGCCGCCGGACACCTCCCGGGCGCCCTCAACCTGCCCGTGGGCGAAGTGGACGCACGGATCGCCTCCCTCGCCGGCCGCCTGTCCCTGGAGACCCCGCTCCTGCTCTATTGCGGCGGCGCCGACTGCGCCGATGCCCTCGACCTGGCCTTGAAACTGCACGAATACGGTTTCGAAGACGTGACGCTCTATCCGGGCGGCTTCGCCGAATGGACCCGCTATGGCGGCGCGGTGCACACCGGAGCCGTGCCGTGAAGCGAACCCGCCCTCTTTTTATTTGGCTGGCGCGCCTCGCCGTCGGCGGCCTGTTCCTCGCGGCCTGCCTCGCCAAGATCCGCGATCCCGAGGCGTTTGCGCTCGCCGTCAACCGCTACCGGATCCTGCCGGGCGAATTCGTCAACCTCGTGGCCGTTTTCCTGCCCTGGCTCGAACTGACCTCGGGCCTCGCCCTCGTGGCCGGCTCCCGCCGCTGGCGCGCCGCCGGCGCCTTCTTCATCACCGGCATGCTGCTGGTGTTCACCGTCGCCATCGCCCTCAACCTGGTCCGCGGCATCGAGGCCTCCTGCGGATGCTTCACCACGCGCGCCGACGCTGCCGTCTCCGACCATTGGAACCTCCTGCGCAACGCCTCCCTGATCGCGCTTTCCCTGACCATCTTCTTCGAGGCCTTTCGCGCCCGCCCCCCTTCCCCGGAGACGCCATGAGCCAACCCCTGCAATCCATTTTCGAAGTTTTCGCCGTCGGCGCTGGCCCCTCCAGCACGCATAGCATCGGCCCCCAGCGCGCCGCCCGCCTGTTCGTCCACGCCCTCCCGTCCCCCCCCGCCCTCATCCGCGTCACCCTCTTTGGCAGCCTTGCCGCCACCGGTCGCGGCCACTGGACCGACCGCACCCTTGTGCGCACCCTCGATCCCACCCGCGTGGAGGTGATCTTCGATTCCCGCACCACGGACCTGCCGCACCCCAACACCATGAAGTTCGAGGCGTTCGACGCCGCCGGCCTGGTGCAAAAGGAATGGACCGTCTGCAGCATCGGCGGCGGCAACCTGCGCGACTCCGCCGGCCACCCCGTCGCCCCCGCCTCCCCCGCCTCCTATCCGATCGGCAACATCGACGAAGCCATGGACCTCTGCCGCGCCGACGACCTCGCCTTCTGGCAACTGGCGGAACGCCACGAAACCGACCTCTGGCCCCGCCTCGAAACAATCTGGCACGCCATGGCCGACACCATCAAGCGCGGCCTCGCCAGCAAGCAGATCATCCTGCCGGGCACCTTGGAACTCGCCCGCCGCGCCGGCACCACCTGGCACCGCGCCCGCGCACTCAAAGGCACCCCGCGCGACCTCGGCCTGGTCGCCGCCTACGCCCTCGCCGCAGCCGAAGAAAACGCCGCCGGCATGCAAGTCGTCACCGCCCCGTCCTGCGGCGCGGCCGGCGTGCTGCCTGCCGTGCTCTATTTCTTCAAAACCGACCGGCGCGTCCCCGTGCGCCGCATCCTCGAAGCCCTCGCCACCGCCGGCCTCTTCGGCGCTTCCATCCGCGCCAATGCCACCGTCTCCGGCGCCGAAGCCGGCTGCCAGGCCGAAATCGGCTCCGCCTGCTCCATGGCCGCCGCCGCCGTCGCCCAGCTCCACGGCGCCTCGCTCAACCAGATCGAATACGCCGCCGAAATGGCCATGGAACACAACCTCGGCCTCACCTGCGACCCCGTCGAGGGCTATGTCCAGATCCCCTGCATCGAGCGCAACATGAACGCCGCCCTGCGCGCCATCGAATGCGCCGCCTTCACCCTCCTGACCGACGGCCGCCACCTCATCCGCTTCGACGACGTCATCGAGGTCATGGGCAGCACCGGCCGCGACCTCCAGGCAGCCTACCGCGAAACCGGCACCGGCGGCCTCGCCCGCTTCTGGCGGCGCGACATCGAACAACGCCTCCGGAAACCGATCCCATGAGCCCCCTCGCCAACGAATTCTCCTGGTCCCATTCCCGGCACGAACTCTTCCAGACCTGCCTCAAACGCTATTATTTCGCCTATTACGCCGCCTGGGGCGGCTGGGACCCGCAGGCCCCCGCCCGCACGCGCGAACTCTATCTGCTCAAGCGCCTCAGCACCCGCCAGCAATGGGCCGGCCACCACGCCCACCTCGCCATCGAATCCCTTCTCAAACAAGCCCGGAAGGATCCCGACGGCACCCTCGCGGCTTCCCTCGAAGCCCGCCAAATCGACAACATGCGCGGCGAATTCCGCGACTCGCGCGCCGGAACCTACCGGACCGACCCGGTCCACCTGACCGGGCTCTTCGAACACGAATACCGCCTCGAAGTCCCCCCTGCGGAGTGGAAGGCCATCGTGGACCGCGTCGGCACCGCCATCCGCCACTTCCTCGCCTCCGACCTCTGGCAGGTCTTCCGGTCCCTCCCGGACGACGCATTCCTCTCGGTCGAGCGCCGCGCCCACTTTATCCTTGCCGGACTCAAGGTCCATGCCATCCCCGATTTGGCCATCCGCCGCGAGGGCCGCGTCGAAATCTACGACTGGAAAACCGGCGAATCCGACCCCGAAACCCACCGCACCCAATTGGGCGTCTACGCCCTCCTGGCCACCGACCGCTGGACCGCCTCCCCCGCCGAGATTTCCGCCACCGTCTTCAACCCCGTCCTCGACCGGCGCGCCACCTTCCGCTTCACGGCCGAAGACCTCGATACCCTGCGCGAATTCATCCACGATTCCGCCGATGAAATGCTCTTCCCCCTCGAGGATCCGGAAACCAATGCCGCCGGCGACGGCTCGGCCTTTGACTGCACCCGCAGCGATGAGCCCTGCAAAACCTGCCCGTTCCTCCGCGCCTGCCCCCGCTGGAACCCCTGAACCACCGGCTCAGGGGACCGGGGCGGGCGCCGACGTCTCCCGGGCCCGCTTCGCCTCCAGCACGCCGATGTTCATCTGGCTGACATCGGTGAACACCCCGTCCGCCACATTCTTCCGGAACACCTCCAGCGCTTCCTCGTCGCGTCCCAGCCGACGGAGCTGGATGCCCAGTTGCTCGCGATAGAAGACGTGCCGCCGCTGGAACGCCGCCGCCCGCCGGAAATGGTCCAGGGCACCCTCCGGATCCCCCGTGGCATTCAACGCCCGGGCCCATCCGAATTCCGCCGACATGTCCTGCGGATTCCGGACCAGCGCGGCGCGGAAATGCGCCACGGCTTCCCCGGCCAGCCGCAGCTTGCCCGCCCGCTCGGCCGCCGGATCCGGATCGCGGTACCAGGTGGCTTGCGCGACCTTCAGGTTGCCCGCCCCCAGATGCGGCCGCCAATTGCGGGAATCCCACGCCATCGCGCGCGGATAACCCTGCTCCGCCTCTTCCCAATCCAGGCGCGTCCGGGCCATCTCGGCCTGCAGGTGGCGCAAATAGGACATCCCGCCCGCCGCCGCCAGCCAGGCGCAATAGCCGCACGCCACCGCGGCCCCCCCCGCCATGATCCGGCGAGCCCGCTCCCACCGCCCGCGCGCCGGTTCCTCGCCGGATTCCCGGCTGAACCAGACCCCCCACGCCACCCCGCCAATCCAGACCAGCGCATGGGGGTTGGGGAAAATGTGGAAATTGAAATCGAAACAGGCATGCACCAGGCTGGCCGCCAGGCTCCCGCCCGCCGCCGCCAGCAGTGCCGCCCCCTCGGTTGATCGCGCCCGCAGCACGCCCCGTACCAGCCCCGCCAGCGCCCACAGCAGGCCGGCCAGCGCCAGCGCCAGCCCCGCCAGGCCGTATTCCACCGCCAATTGCAGATAGTCGTTGTGCAGGAAATCCCAGAGCAGGTGTTCCTTCACATGCACCTGATAGGGCGGATAGATCCAGACGAACGATCCCCCTCCATGCCCCCAGGCCGGCCGATCGCTCACCATCGCCGGCACATCCCGCCACATCTGCATGCGGATTCCACCGGCCTTCTCCGGATCTTCCAGCACCGCCCCCACCCGCTCGCGCACCGCCGGCAGCGTCTTCCACGCCATCCCTCCGCCCGCCGCCGCCAGCAGCGGCAGCGCCAGCAGCGCCATCACCAGCCATCCGCGGCTCCGGCGCCACGCCAACAGCGTCACCGACACGCCCACCCCCGCCATCATCCCCAGCCAGCCGCTGCGCGATTGCGTCCAATACAACACCGGCACCGCCACCCCCAGGAAATACAGCGCCATCAGCCGCAGCGGAAACCCCGCCACGGGCAAAAACAACAGCACCAGCGCCAGGGGAACCAGCATCGCCAGCATGTTGGCGAAATGGTTCGGACATAAATACGTCCCGCTCGCCCGCATGCCGTATTGCTCCGGCCGTTCCATCCAGAGCACCATCCGCGAACCATTCACCTGCTGAATCCAGGCATACAGGCCCGCCAAGGCCACCGCCAACAGCAAAACCCCCAGCAGCCATTTCCACCGATGGGCGCGGGCGCCCGCCTGCGTCCAGCTCCACGCCGCCGCCAGCAGGCTCGTCCACCGCAGCGCCTCCCATCGGGCTTCCACCGGGACCGCCGAGACGGGAATGCGCAGCACCGCATACATCGCCAGCGCGGCCAGAAACCAGAATCCCGGCGGCACCCGCCAGCGGGGAGTCGAGGGAAACCACACCGGGCGCGCCAGCACCAGCAGCGCCCCCGTCAACGACAGGAAAAGGCCCGGCGCATAACCCCATACCCGGGTCGAACCCAGCGCCCACATCCCCGCCGTCGCCGGTACCATCAGCAGCAGCAACGCCACCGCGTCGTAGCCCCGGCCCGACGACCGGGTCCCCCGCAATTCTTCCTTGCGCTTCTCCATGAACCGGCCCAGACCGATCGATCCGGAGCCGCCTCCTACCAGAGGCTTCGCTTCACCTCGATGATGTCATCCGGCTCCAGCAGGATGTCATCCTCGGGAGACCGCTCCAGGCGGCGGGCATTGCGAATGATCTTGAAGACCTTGCCGCCGCGGCGGATCAACACCTGGCCGCTGGCATACTCCGTGTAGCCGGCCGCCCCCGCGATGGCCTGCGACAGCCGCGTGGCCGCCACCAGCTGGTACCGGCCCGGCGAGCGGATTTCCCCCTGGATGAAATAAAAACGCGTCGGCACCGCCACCGTCACGGAAATGTTCTTGTACAACCCCCGGTCCAGATAGATCTGGCGAACGCTCCGCGCCAACTCGGAAGCGGACTGCCCCGCCGCCTGCACTTCATTGATCAGCGGCAGCGAAATCATCCCATGCTCGTCGATGTTGCTGTCCACCACCTCGGGAGTGGGAATGCCCCGGAGAAAAACCTGGACCACATCGCCCACCTTGAGCTGGTACACGCCATCGGATACTCCCGATTCCGGCAGCGCATCCTCCGCCGCCGCGGGCGCCACCGGAGCCGGCGGCCTGGATTCGGCCCGGGCCGCCGGGGACGGCGCCATCACCTGCACCGGCGGCGCGGCCACCGGCTTCGTCGCCGACGGGGATGGCGCGGACGGACGGCGGATCGGCGCGGAAGAAGGACGGGATGCCCCCGCCGGCACGGGCGTCCGGACCTCGGCCGGACGCGCCGGTGCCGTGGCCGGCGCCGGCGCGGTCAACTGGCGGTTGCGCTGGGCCAGCAACTCGGCATAACGATCATATACTTTCTGGTTGGAGGCCGCCGGCGAGGCGCAACCCGCCGCAAGTCCGGCAACCAGCCCGGCCCACACGCCGGCGCACAGGAGGAATCGGATGGGGCGGATCACATTCACGGCTCAGGCTTCCAGGGTATCGTCGTCTTTTTCATGCTTCGTGCTACCATAATACTTCTTGGTCGTATAGTGGTAGTAGTAATAATAGTCGTCCCGCATGATGTTGATGTTGTTGAGCACCGCGCCCATCAGGCGGCCGCCGGCGTTTTCGATCATGCGCTTGGCGCGCAGCGAAATGATCTTGGGATACTTCCGGTACTGCACCACCAGCAGCACCCCGTCGACCTCTCCCGCCAGGATCGCCGCGTCCGTCACGCCCAGGATCGGCGGGGAATCCAGCAGGATGTACTCGTACTGTTCTTTCAACACATCCAGGATCGCCCGCAGGCGCGGGCTGTTCATGATGCCCATCGATCCGCGCCGCAGCCGCCCGCTGGTCATCATCCACAGGTTCGGCACCCCCGTCTCCTGGATGGCCTCCTCGGGCTTCATTTCGCCCGTCAGCACGTTGACCATGCCCTTGCGGTTGGCCAGCCCCACCATCTTGTGCTGCACGGGACGGCGCAGGTCCGAATCGATGATCAGGACCTTGCTCCCCTGCTCCGCGCAGACATACGCCAGGTTGAACAGCGTGGTGGACTTGCCTTCGCCCACGCCGCCGCTGATGACCGCAAAGGTCTTCTGCTTGCCCTCGCGGGCCTGCAGCGCCAGGCTGGTGCGCAGCGACCGGTAGGCTTCGCCCTGCCCGCTCGACTGGCCCGCTTCCGTCAGCGGACGCGATTGCTGCGGAATCACCGCCATCACCGGCAGCCCGAGGTACTTCTCCACCTCGTCCACCGTCTTGATCGATACATCGAGATATTCGACGAAGAACGCCAGCCCCGTGCCGGCCAGAAGCCCCAGCACCACGCTGAGGAAAATGTTGAGCACCACCAGCGGACTGGAAGGCTTCATCGGCTGCTCGGCTTCTTCCACGATCTCCACCGTCGTCCGCGGCACCTCGACTTCAATCCCCGTCTGCGTGATCCGGGCCCGCAGCGCCGTCAGGATGTCCCGCTGCACCATCACGTTGCGCTCCGCCCGGTCGAAAGGCAGGAAGTTCTCCCCCTCCGACTCGATGTCCAATTCCTTGATCCGGTTCAGTTCCGCATCCAGCGCGTCGAACTTCTGCCGGGCCACTTCGAAATCGGCCCGCACGCCGGCCTTCAGGCCCTCCAGCGCGGACTGCAGCTGGCGGGTCAGCTCCTCGATGGCCCCCTTCAGGCGCAGCACGTCGGGATGGTTCTCGCCCATCACCCCGGTATTAAGCATCAGCTCCAGGCTGACCTGGCTGTCGATCAGCTGGGCGCGGATGTTCATCAGGTTCGGATCCTGCACGATGTAGGCGGCCGCATTCATCAGCTTTTCGCCTTCCAGCCCCTCCAACTGGTCCAGCCGGGCCTTGCGCACCAGCATGTCCACCCGCGCCCCGCTCAGCTCCGCCTCCAGCGTGTTCAGCCGGGTGGCTTCCACGCGGACGCTCATCCCCGCCCGTCCGATCAACGTGATTCCGCGCTCCACGCGGATGCGCTCCAGCTCGGCCTCGGCCTCCTCCACGCGCTCCTGCTGCTTGCGCACCTGGTTGGCCATGGCGTCGATGGCCCGCTGGATCTCCCGCCGCTTCGAGTTCAGCCGCCGGTCGCGGTACACATTTGCGATCTCGTTGGCGATCTCCGCCGACCGCTTGCCGTCCTCGCTCGTCACGCTGATGTTCATCAGCACCGTGTCCCGGTCCTGCTCCACCCGCAGGCTGCGCTGCAGGATCTGCAATGCCAAATCCGGCGTCACCGGCGACTTGTCCTCGTTGAGCTCCGCTCCCCAGACCCGCTGGAGGTTCAGGTTCCGGATCACCTCGTTGAGCACCGGCCGCGACCGCATGATCTTCTCCTGCGTCATCAGGAAGAAGGGATTGTACCCCAGCCGCGAGG
>CAYODC010000032.1:0-13250 GCA_964402575.1 uncultured Verrucomicrobiota bacterium | reverse complement strand
GTAGACCAGTTGAACGGAATCGTCCTCCGGGTCAAAGCGCACGATCGTCGAGTTATCCATCACATGCAGGGTCCCGTCCGGCTGCGCGCGAAGGGTGTGCAAGTTGCGGGTGAACCGCGCCCGCTGCACATATTCGCCCGTATCCAAATCCAGGCTCCACAGCCCGCGGAAATCGCACGGCAGCACCACCGGACTCTCATGCAGCAGGAAATACAAACGGTTCCTTTCCCGGTCCACGTGCATGCCCCCGAAAAATGGTTGCGGCGACGCGTTGTCCACCGGCGACTCGATCGTCCGCCGCAGGCTCGATCCACGCAAGGCCACCTCCCCGCTCGCCGTGTCGATCTCCACGAAATAGGTCGCCTGCCACCGCTCGCCCAGGTCGGCAAACAGCCGCGTGCCGGCCACCCCCAGCGATTGCACATGGTCCGACGGCAATCCATTCGCGCTGGAATACCGGCGAACCTCTCCCCCGGCCAGCGGAAATCCCAAAATTCCCGCCGTCGCCGTTCCCACGTACAAATGCTCATCCCCCAGAACGGCGGTTTCCAAATGCCGCCCGGGACGCGGCGAGCGGAGGCTCTTGTCCAGCCGCACGCGGCATACCGGCTCGATCCGCCCGGACGACCGTTCGATGCGCTTCAGGATGATTTCCGACGTTCCGCCCTTCTCCTCCAGCACGGCGACGTAGACGGTGCCGTCGCGCCAGAAGGCGCGGGAAAGCGCTTGGGTTGAACCCGGGTTCCCCGCTTCCAGCAACGGCTTCGCCTCCGTCCAGTACACCGCCCCGCTGCCCCCCGGGGATTCGCCCATCTTCACCAGGCGCGCTTGCAGCGAACTCCGCGCCACTTCCCGGGACCCGCGCAAGATAACCACCTCCGGGTCCGCCAAGGTACCCAGCGCGCAGCGCATGTTGCCTACCATCGTTTCGCGATCGATCGGCGCCCCCGCCTGCGTTTGGAAAAATGGCAGACTGTCGCTGATCCGCGCATAAACCGCAAAGGCCCCCACGTCGGGATTCGTGACCGTCTCCTCCACGGTGTGCACGAATTCCCCATGGCCGATCATGAAGTCGAACAAGGCCTGCCGCTCTCCCCGCCGCATCTCCAAGTCCGGCAGCGAGTCCATCGTATCCAACACCGCCTGGTAGAGCATCGCGCGAAACGCCGGCGTGCTGCCGTCTTCCCGGGCCCGGTCGATCGCCGCCAGCCCGGCATCGCACACTTCGGCAAACCGCTTCCGAAAATCCGATTCGCCGATTTCCCCGAGGCGCCACCCGTACAGGAGCCCCCCCAGGCGCCCGTACATCGCGATCATCGGGTTCGGGTGCTCCGCCATCTGGCCGAGCAGCCCCGCCATCCGGCGCATCTCCGGCTCCTCCAGCCGCCACAGGGAAGACTCCTCCGGCTCCCGGTCGAACTGGCGCGTCTTCGTCGTCAGCCGCAAAAACACGCGGTTGACCTCGAAGTCCCGGCTGCCATACAGCGGATACTTTCGGGCCATTTCCAGAATGGGAGCCATCAGGTTCACTGTGTCTTCGGCCCAGTCGGCCCCCGTCAATGCCCAGATCTCGTGCGTCTTGCTGATGTAGAAGTTGTACCACTGCAAATAGCGGTTGAACGTCTGCGCGCTCCGAACCGTGGCCAGCCGCTGCCGGTTCATCTCTTTCATGGTCTGGCGGTGCCGCTGGCGGATCTCCGTAAACGCCGCGCGGAATTCCGTATAATCCTTTGCGTACGGAACCGCCTGCTTCAGGGCCTGCCACATGTGGCACTCGTAGCGGCAGTGTGCCCCCGACGCCCCGATCAGGCGGCTCCGGTCCACTTCGCGGTAGTACCCCTCCCGGAGCAGGCTATCCTGGAGATCCAACGCACGCCCCCAATACCGCATCCGCAACTTCCACGGCACCTGGGACTGGAGCAAGGTCGCCACCAACTGCTCCCGGATCGCCGGACTGGCCGGATCCAGCGCATGCGCCGCTTCCGCCGCGCGCAGCGCCTTGTCCACGTGCGCGGGATAATACCCAAACCAGAACACCGACTCCCTCAGGAAATGCTCCGCTTCGCGCTCCGGCGACGCCATCGGGGAAATGCACCCTCCCTCCAGCGCGCTGCACATCCATTCGGACATCTCGCCGGCCATCCACCCATCCACGTTCCGTGCCGGAAAACGCTGTTCCCGCAGCACCGCGCCGCCCACATCCGTCAGCCGGATCGACGCCTCCACGGCCGCGGCATCCCCCCCCCGTCGGAACGACAGCTCGGCCAGCGTCATCGCCCCGGGCAGCGGGGTGATCGTTCCCGAGGTCCGCCGCTCTTCGTTCAGCACCCCCAGCCGCTGGCGCTCCAGCACCGACAACCGCTCCGAACTCGTCAGTTTACGCTCCACCAACCGGCCGATGCCCTCCAGCGCGGGCCCGCTTTCGTCCGGCAGGTCCTCGTTGCGGATCGTCAACACGCACACCGTGGCGTTACCACCTCCCCCCGACGCCGAACGCTTCATCAGGGCCCGGCACATCCCGAACACGATCATTTCCACCGACTCGCCCAGCCCGGCCGGCAACGTGGCATCCCACAGCCGCGCGCCCGATCCTGCATCGAACACCACCAACCCGAGTGCATCCGACGCCGATTCGTCGAATTCCACCACTCCCAGCACATCCGCCGCCAATACCTGCCCCGCCCGCAACGCCAGCGCCTCGTCGCCCGCCTGCATCCTCGACCGCTCCTGCTCTTCGAACAGCCGGTCGATTTCCGCCCGCTCCAGCACCTCCACCCCCGCCTCTCCCGACAGCCCCGCCGTCGCCAGATCCACCACCCCCTGCGCCATCTCCCCCCGCGCCAGCGTCACCAGTGCCACGCGCGCCGGAGCGGAGGCCTGGGCGGCAACCGGCATCGTCAACAGTCCCAAAACCAGAAATCCCGCCCACCTCTTCCAATTGCTGATCGCAGTCATCCACCGCTCCTCAATCTTCAATTTTCACGGCCGTGAACTGACCGCCGTTTCCAATGATCAGGGTCCGGCTCTCCGGCAGCCATCTTAGCCAGCCCCAATAGAACAAATTGCATGTTTTCCCCTGCATGGAATCCAGAAGGCACTCCATGTTCTGCAGCGGCTGTCCGGGGACAGACTGCACCTCGCGCGTCGTCAGCGAAATCCGCCGCAGTTCGACCATGTCCACTCCCTCTTTCTGGATTTGGCCGAAGTGATACAGCCACCCATCCCCCAGCGCATTGGAGCGATATAGCAGGTTCCGGTAGCGGCAGGTGTCGGGCGTCATCGGCAATCGGTCACTGGCCCCCCGCGTCTGATTGGCAAACAGCATGCGCCCGGTATCCGTGCTCGGATCAAACTCCACGATCCCGTACCAGAAGACGTATTGAGGCGTGAGCACCCGGTTCAGATAGAGTTCCAAGACACCGTTCGGCCCGGTCTTGACCTCGCGCGCGGGCCATCCCATTTCCAGCAGAGAGCGGAACCCTCCATCCTCCAGGCGGTATTCCCACAAGGCGCCCCGGGATTCCTCCTGATGGCTGTTCACCATCAGCAACAGCCGGTTGCGGGCTTCATCCCACACCATTTTTTGCAGATGGAACCCGTTCGGCAGGGAGTCCAGCGGGCATTCCGGACTGGCGCGCAGCGTCGAGGCGATCACGTGAATACTCTGGTCATCGGGATCGTACCGGACCAGATAGCCCTCGCTTCCATCCTGTCCGCATCCAATGTACAGGTCGTCCCCCACCGGAAGCACGGAATGGACGTTGTCATGGGGCAGCCCGTCAGCCATGCCGATGTGAAGCGGCTCCCCTCCCCCGGCCGCAAGCGGGATGCCATACAGCCCGTCTCCGGACGTGGCCAGCCAAAGCGTGGTGTCGGTGCAAACCGAATCCTCGATAAATTCCCCCGGACAACCCGAGTGCATGTTGAAAAACTTCTCCGGCCAGCAGAGGTTCACCTGGATCTGACCCAGCTTTTCCATCCGGCCATTGGCCAGATCAATGCGGTGAATGCCAATCTTTGGATTTCTCGTGCGATTGAAATCACTCATGTATCCGGAATAGGCATATAAAAACCGCTCGTTCTCGATGTGCAGTCCCACCAGCCGGTTTCGCCAGTCTTGCGGAGCAGGCGTCTGCCACATCACCTCCATGCGGCCGCCCTCCGACGGTGCCGCGGTGGCAGTGGCGGTCGCGGCCGGCAGAACCCGGAGCAGATCCTTGAGATCCCGGCGCGATAAATTGTACCGCTGATACGTGCGGTCATTCTGTACGGCCCTCAATCGCCACAGC
Organism: uncultured Verrucomicrobiota bacterium; assembly: GCA_964402575.1. Taxonomy (GTDB): domain Bacteria; phylum Verrucomicrobiota; class Kiritimatiellia; order CAIQIC01; family Lenti-01; genus Lenti-01. The sequence goes on along the minus strand of CAYODC010000032.1, from coordinate 8,961 downwards.
AAAGGCTTCCGATAGCGTTCAAAGTCCATTTGCCGATGCTCCATCATCAGCAGAATCGTGCCCGAGATGTGGTGGTGATCGAACATCGTCATGGCGATGCGATGCAACTGTGCGTCGGTCCATTCCTTCTGGTTCGCCAACTCCTGGTTGCCCCGGTTGTCCGCCGCCATCCGCGCGGCCAATTCGTACAAAACAGGAATGTCCCCCCCCGGCGGTGTGGCGGGATCGGACGTACCCGCCAGGGCCATCTCCATGTTTCTTTCGCTCGCGCTTCGCCGCGCATCCGGATCAACAACCGGCCCGCCCCGGCCTTGCAGGCACGCATCGATGAGCTGCGAAAAATACATTCCTTCCAACCGAACCACCAGCCGGGGGTGCGCTTGGAAGCGCGCCGCGATATCGAGCAAGCCGCGCACATAGCCGTCATCGAACGGGATCCACCCCCGGTCGTCCCAAACGTACTGGTAGGCCATGCCGCACAGACCGTTCAGCGTGACGACGATGCCCGCATCATGGGGCTGCGCCGGATCGGCCTCCCGCTTGAACCACTCCTCCAGGCGGGCGTTCAGGATCGCATAGAACTCGCCGGAATCCATGCACAGCGTACGCGCAGGAGTCACCCGGAATTGCAGATATGGGGAGGCATCGGCGGAATAATACGAGGGGACGCCATCATAACAGGTTCGCAAGGATTGCTGAAGCCCGACCCGGCTGGTTTCGGCAGGATCCGTCGTCAGCCCCAGGATGGACTTGTAGCGTTGCCGCAACTCATGGAACTCATCCCGGCTTCCCCCTTCATCGGGCAACAGGCGTTTGCACTTCCCCATCGCGGAAATCATTTTGTCGTTGTGATCTCCCCCTGCGTTGGAATGCCATACCTGATGGGCGGTTTCCACATCGAGAGCCCGCCGCATGAACTCCAGGGCTTGTACGGAATCCTTTTCTCGGACCCATCCACTTGCCCGCTCGATGAGAATATCCACATAGACCGTGATGTCTTCCGAAGTTCCCGGATCCAGCGCATAAGCGGCATCCAGGGACTGGATGGCCTGCACCTGCAATCCGCGCTCCCACAGAATCTTCCCCTGGGTGCGGAACCGCTTGGCTTCCGCGGCCCGGTCGCCCGTGTCGGCCGTCGGTACCGCATGGAGCGTTTCGGCCAGCGCGGATTGCAACCGCTCCACCCGCGCGACCGCATCCATCGCCCCCGTCACCTCCGGCTGCGCGATCAAGGCGCCGCCTGCATCCGTCACCCGTGCCAGGACCTTGATCTCGTCCTCCGCCACCCCCCGCCGGAAATCCAGCTCCACCAGGCGCAATGACGGCAACAGCGAGCCGCCCTTGTCCTCCACCCCCGGCAACCGGTTTTCGGAAATCACCGTCTCCAGCCGGCGCCGATCCAGCGTCGTCACGGACGGATTCTCCACCAGCCGCCGATCCAGCAGATACGCCACCGTCTCGCAAAACACATCCATGTTGCGGGGAAATTCCGCGTTCCGCGCGCCCAGCATGCACACCGTGCTCAACGATCCCGCCCGGCCGCGTTTCTCCAGCGCCGCCGCCACGCCCCTCACGATCTCCCGCGCCACGTCCTCCACGCCGGAAGACTCCAACCCCTGGTTCCAATAGGACACCCCCGTCGCCGTGTCCAGCACCGCGAACCCGCCCGCCTCCTTGCCGTCCGGCGTCGTCTCCAGCACCGCGATCACATCCGCTCGCAGCAGCTTTCCCACCGCCACGCCGGAAGCGTCCTGCTGCAGCGCCTGCGACTGCTCGCCCAGCACCGCCCGGATCGCCTGACGCTCCACCAGCTCGATCCCCCCGCGCGCCGTCAGCTCCGCCACCGCCACATCCAGGTACTTTTCCGAATCCGCGTTCAGCGTCGTCGCCCACAGCGCCACCCGCGGCGCGGCCGGAACGACTGCCTGCCCCATGGTCGCCGCCCCCCACAATCCAATCCCGAAGACCGCGAGCATCACCCGTCCGATTCCTGGCTTCATTCCGGTTCCTTTTCTTCGCTTCCGGTTTTCCACACTGTGGAAAAATATTTTCCATGCTGTGGAAAAATTGCTTCCGGATTTTCCATGGCGTGGAAAAATCGGCCCGGAATTTTCCACGCTGTGGAAAACTTTTTTCCACAGCATGGAAAACTCCGGCGGCGAATCTATTTCACCAGCTTCGGCAGCAGGCGTTCGGCGATCTGCGCGGCGGCTTCCTGCAGCGCGGACTTGCCGGCGATTTCTTCCGTCAGGTCCACCACCACCGTCGTCTGCCGGTCGGTGGCGATCACGCGGTCGGTGGCGCGGTCGATGGCCTTCACTTCCAGGCGCGCCTTCACGCTAACCATGTTCCCGCGGCGCATCGCGAACTCGCTGAAGCCTTCGCCTTGGATAAGAATGTCAGCCTGCTTGCTGGATCCCGCCTTGGGATCCACCACCTCGAACCCGCTCTCGCGGGCCATCAGGGTGACTTCCGTTTCCGCCGCCGGGTCAATGACGATGCGTCCGACATGCTGCTCGGCAATGCTCACCAGCAGCACCGGCCGATCCTTGTCGCCCAGCGCGGCCCGGATCGTGGCAATACGTTCTTCCGGCTTCTTGACTTTCGCCACCAGCTCCGACGCCCGCGACGAGATCGTCGCGCCCACTTTTTCCGCGAGCTGTTCCACCAGGTCGCCGATGGCGTCGGAGGTCTTGCCCTTTACGGACTCGCCCAGTACTCGGCTGGTCTCCGTGCCGATGATGCGCGCGACCAGATAGATGGACTGATCCGCATCGATCACCGATCCGGTAATGAGCACCTTCGCGCCGATCAGGCTGCCCACTTTCACCGCCTCGTTCGGACTGACCATGCCGCTCAGGCTCATCTCCTGCTCGGAGAGCGTCTTGTTTATTTCCTCCCGGTCCACCAGCAGCAGATCCGGGTTGGCCACCAGCGAGGCAAACAGGATGTCGCTGGCCGTGTTGCCGTATCCCTTGACCCCCTCCCCGCGCTCATGGAACGGGAAGATCGCCGTGGGATACACCGCGAAACCGCCGGCCTCTTCCGCCGCGGCCATCCCGGCCATGCCCCACACAATGCCCATCACCAACAGGATTCCGATTGTCTTTTTCATGGTTCCTTCTCCTTTTCCAAGGTCGCTTTTTCCAACATCTTCATCAGCAGATAACGCGGCGCCGGCGAGACCTCCCACGTCTCCAACAAACCGCAGCCGCATAGCAGCAGCACGCCGCCTCCGGGCCAGCGCGCTTCCATGAACGCCCAGCCGCCGGCGGACTCCACGCCCACCACGGGTCCCGTGCGCTGCCCGTCCAGCCGGAACGTCGACCGCCGCGCCGGCGTGTCCAGCCGCTTGTCCAGGCCCTGCACATAGGTGGAGTCATGGAACTGCAGCGATTCCGGCGCCGCCGCGTCATCGCCGCTCCCGGGCGGCGGGAAGGCCCCATCGACGGGCGCCAGCATCACGACCCGGCCTCCGCGCTCCGCCGCGCGCATCACCGCTTCCATCAACCCCCGCGCACTTCGAAGCGAAATCCCTTCGCCCATCAGCAGCACGTGGGTGCCCAGCGCTTCCAGCGCGGACAGGTTCGAGATTCGACGAAACGGCCAGCCCAGCTCTTCCAGCCGCTCCGCCGTCCGCCCTTCCGGATCATAAACAATCATCTCCAGGCCGCGCAGCCATTCCATCCGCCCGGCCGCCGGATTTTCACCGAACACATAAAACGAATGCTCCAGCTCCGCCAATACCGCGCCGCGCCCCTCCCGCAGCGCCATCTGCAAACGACCTTCCGCGATGATGCCCTCGCGCACGTCGGGCAGATCCACTTCGATGTCCACCATCACCGCCTCCCCGGGGCGAACGGCCACTCGCGCTTCCCGGCGGGCGATCACCCCGCCGGACACAGTCAGATTCCAGACCACGGTGCCTTCGAAGGCGACTGGCCCATCCGCGTCCAGACGCCAGACCGCCGGGCGCCCGCCAAATACACTGGCGGAAGGATTCCGCAGGCGGATTTGCGCCGCCTCGTCGGCCCGCGCCAGCCCCACGACGCTCCATAAGAGAAGCCCGATCATGCCCAGGCGTTTCATCATCCCCTCCCGTTGGCCAGCGGTTCCACCGATTGATAAATCCGGAATTCCTGCCCGCCCGCGGATCGCGTCAGAATGCGCTCCGGCCGGCCAGCGGACAGGATGCGGGTCTCGCCCGGCATGGCGACGCCACGATCGGGACATTGGAATTGAGAATCCACCGCGAACCGCCCATCCGGCAAGGGATGCACCCATAACTCCATCCCGCCGGAACACCCCGAGGCCTCGGCCACCTCGACGTATTCCTCGGCCCGGGTCAGGATGTCGGATGACCAAACCGTTTTCCAATCCGCCTGGTTCTCCTGACGGGACAGCATCACCGTGCGCACCACCAGGCCGACTTTGGGATCTTCCTGCCGAACAGCGCCCTCCGACAGCTCCAGATGCATCCCGCCGGCATCCAACTGCACCCAGCGCAAATGATCCGCAAACATCGCCTCCGTTTCTTCCAGGAGAATGCGCCGCGCCGCAAGCTGCTCGGCCGTCAGACGGGCATGATCTTCCGCGCCGTTCACCGCGGCCATCGGGAATCCGGCCTCCCGGGGACCGTGCAGCAGGAGCGCGCCGACTCCCAGCAGAATCGCTGCCGCCGCGGCCGCCGCCAGCCGGCGCCGCACAGGATGAAAAACCGCCCCCGGTTTGTCCGGCGCCGGCCCGGATGCCGATACCGGCGGCAGGACATCCCGGATCCGGGCGCCCAGCGCGTCCAGAGCCGATTCGTCGGCTTCCGATCGTTCCGCCCAGCCCTTCAGCAGTGTTTTCAACGGATCCGACTTCATGGCAAATCCTCCGCCAGGCTGCGTTTCATAAGGCGGCGGGCCTCGTGTACCCGCCAGTACATCGTGGCCAGCGCGCAACCTTCGACGCGCGCGGCCTCCGGCAGCGGGTAATCCTGCAGCACCGTCAGCACGATCGCCGCGCGCAGCTTGGGCGTCAACTGCTCCAGCGCCGCCCGGATCCGCCCGTCCAGCTCCGCCGCCGCCGCCCGGACATCCGGCCGGTCGCCGCTGGGGGCCGCCGGCTCCGGCACCGCCTCCAGCGGAGCCGCTGCCCGCCGTGCCCGCCGCCCCAGGAAACTCATGGCGCAATTCATCGCAATCCGGTGCAGCCAGGTTGAAAACGACGACCCGCCGCGGAACTTCGCCAGCCCCCGCCAGGCCCGGATGAAGACCTCCTGCGTCAGGTCGTCCGCATCCGCGTGATTCAATGCCATCTGGTACATCATGCCTCGCACCCTCGGCAAATGCCGCCGCATCAGCTCTTCCGTGACGCAACCGGCCCCATCTCGCTGGATGGCGATGACCAGTTCAGAATCCGTTGCTTCCGCGACGTCCATGGTGCCCTTTCACCCTGTTAGACCCGGGACATGTGTTTTTCTTTGAAACAATCCCGAAGGCTATTATTCATCCCGATGTCCCTCAAATACCTCATCACCGATATCATCAATGGACGTAGGAATCTCGATCCGCCACAACCCGCCGGGATAGGACAGCAGCAAGGCATTATCTTCGAGTAGGTCCAGCCGGTTCCTGTGTGGGTGTTGAGTCAACGGGATGGCCTCGGACAAGGAATAATAGGTTTGCTGGTTCCCATCCGAAGAAATTCGTGAAAACGGAAAGGTACTCCAAATCTCGTCTTTTCGCAGTGCAAAAGGACCGCATGAATAACGCTTCAGCGCCATGGCCGCCGTAGACGGCGTCAGACCAGGACCAGCCGACTTCTCATGAGAGGCATATACGAAATGCCCAACATCTTCCTCCGTGTCAAACAAACAGGCATAATGGGAAGAGTCTAGAAAAAGGCGTCCGTCTGTTATCCGCCGGCCACGATACATATTGGAATAAAACTGTTGAAGCATCTTCCATGTGCCGTCTTCCGGATAATAGGCCCACAACCCGCAGGCGGGATGACGGCCAACGGGATTAAGCACACTGAAATGGACCAGAAACAGAAGCCGCTGGTGTGGGCCATCCCATTCGAGGAGTTCGACGGTGTAGGACGGCGTGACGTTGTCCAGCGGCGACGCTCCGGTTTTACGTTGCGAAGAACACAGAATATCAAACCTGCCGGAATCCAGATCGTAAACACCCAAGTGTGCCTCACTGCGGGATGCTCCCAGGCCAAGGTACAACCGGTTCTCCACGGCCAGCGCCGAGTGAATATGATCCGATGGCAAGCCGTCCGCTTGACGCACAAAACGAGCCGGCGCCCCATCGTCAAACAGAATGACCATGCCATGATACCCCGTTGGCACCACCCAACACCCACGGCCCCGCGTTGGTTGACGCAACTGAATGGGAGCATAGGGGCCAATCCATTTCGCCGTGCTGGCTTCCGCCACCCGGTGCACCTCGTCTGTGTGTAGATCCACATGCAGGATCTTGAGTTCACCTTCGGGAGTCCCTTCCTTATGCCCCCATGCCGCAATCCAAAGATGGCGTCCTTCGATCCGGGGGGGGCTGAGTGTTTCGACGCCCGTCATAGTATTTGATCCCAGCAATAGCCGGGCTGGCAGCACCGCATGCGTCTCCGGATAATCGCTCATCTGTTCCCGCAAGGCCTGCTCAATACCCCATAGACGAGTCTGGACAAATCCTTCCCGACCCCACAACGAAGTCACATCGTTGGCGTCCAACCGAACCTTTAGCTGCTGTGCGGCCTGCCAGGCTCCCAAGGCATTCCCATCCACCCCATGCCAGCCAGCCAGCGTAGCCAGGACTTCGGGCGACACTTCGCCCATCTCCAACATCAAATCAAACAGGAATTTCTCCCATCTCACTTGCATCCTTCTGTCGGGGTGTAATCCCGCGGCAAACAGAAGAGCCCGATAGGTCATATGGCGCAGCGTGCGCTCGTCACAGGCCAATTCCTCAAGCAAAATGGCATGCCCCGCCTCTTGAATCGCTTCGATGCCCGCGGTCAGCTCCTCAACCGCCAAAGGGACCAACTGGTTCCGGGCCCACAAATGCCCGCGAAGTCCGTACAAGCGGACCACGGGATTGACGTGATCGCGCATGCCATCGAACAGCCCCTCCAGGCGTACATACTCCGAAGGCCCCAATTTCCATCCGGCGCCGGGTGCGCCATCCAATGCATAGGTGTCAATAAACCAGAACTGATTCGTCCTGCTTTGAAGCTCCCTCAGCGGTGCGATTCCCTGGCCATAGTTTTCATTGCCCAATTGATATGTCTCGGCCAGCTTCAGCCACTGGTCCAGCATCCAAAGCTGGTCATCCAGCAGATCGGCTGGCGTGGGCATGCAAACGGGACCGTACTGGAACGGGCCCTGCCCCATCCAGCTCGACAACCGGCGAAAAGTAGAGTCATTCGTAACCTTCTCGGCATATCGCCGAAATTTCTCCATGAACATTTCACGCGCTTTTTGCTGAAGTTCCCTTAGGGGAATCTTCAACTGTGGGTCTTGATATACGCCACGGCTAAACGCCAGATAGATGAAATGGGTGTAGACGGATTCAACAGATTGGTTCATCACCGGATGCCGGTTTTGTGGAGATAGATTGGACGGGGGAACCCATTCACTCAGAAATCGTTCGAGCAATTGCGCGGCCCGGGTGGCACGATGGATGGCCGTCCAGTGCCCATCGCGTCGATCTTCCAACTGCCGAGACAATTCATGCTGGCGATTCAGAATCTGAGCAGCACTTTTGAACAAGGTCGTCACCAGCACCCCGGCAATTTCGGCATCTCCGGGGTCCAAAGCATGGGCCGCTTCGGCAGAGCGCAGCGCAACTTCAAGCTGGCCATGCCCGATGGCATGACGCGCCTCGGCGGCAAAATATTCGGCCTCGCGGGAACGGTCCGGAGCCAGATCCGTGCATCCGCCATCCATCAGGCTGCAGATGCCCGATGCCATGTGATCCGCCACCCCGGCCATGTCGGACAGATAAGCCGGCAGTTCCAGCGTTCCAATGGATTCGCCCTGCGAACCGGTGAGTTGAATCCGCATGGCCGGTTCCCGTCCGGCGGGATCCCCCATGAACTCCACGTCCGCCATCACCACCGCCCCCCGGATGCGCTCTTGTTCGTCGAAGAGGTTTTCGGCCAGTTCCTCATTCCGCCATCCCAGGCGGCGCCTCTCGAGCACCACCAGGTTGGAGGCCGTGTTCAATCGCCGCTCCACCATCCGCGCCACGCCATCCAGCGCCGAATCCTCGGTCCGGGGCAGGTCCACGTTGCGTACCGAACCGAAACTGATCGCCCGGACGCCTTCGGCCAGGGCGCCGCGCTTGCGGATTGCCGACAACAGCCCTTCGACAATCACCGCCACCTGCTCATCGATCCGTCCCGGCGGCAAGGTGGCATCCCACAACCGGACTCCGGTGCCGACATCGAAGGCCACCAACCCGATGGCTTCCCGTCCCCCGGATGCCGTTTCCACCAGTGCAAACACATCCACGGCCAGACGATGGCCCAGCACGATGGCATTTTCTCCATTCAGCCAACCCAACTGGGCCAGTTGCTCCTCCTGCAACCGTTCCCATGCCGCCCCCCGGTCCAACACGTCCACCCCTGGCAATCGGCTGGTTTCGACAACCGTCAAATCTACCAGTTCCCGGGCGCGCTCGCTGTCATCCGGACTCAGGATGGCCAGGCGTACGGCCGCCTGGACAGAACCGCTCCCGATCCCCAACACCACCATCCCCCACATCCACATCTGAAAATACCGCCATCTTGCCATGATTCATCCTTTTCACCTGCCGGCATAAAAACCATCCAAACCGACCGTACACCCGATGGTGCGCCAACCGCGCTTATCCTGTCCTTTCTCTTTAGACCCGGCAATGGCGGATTTCTTTGGTAAGCGTCCGGCCTATGTCCTCATTGACACGGTTTTCGCGGCCAGCCATTGGG
>CAYODC010000031.1:0-13360 GCA_964402575.1 uncultured Verrucomicrobiota bacterium | reverse complement strand
AACGGCCGCCACAGCGGCTCCTCGTTGTCCCATCCGCGGCGCACCTTCAAGACCGACTCCACCTCCCCCGCCGGGACCAGATCCCAGCCCGTGATCCTCGTCCCGTCCGGACGCACCACCTGGACTCCCGAATCCAGCGTCACAACCGCCTCCTTCCCGGCCTCGACCACCACTCCCTGGGCCACGGCCGCCGGTTCCTCGCACCGCCGGTACAGGAATCCGACGTCGTAGGTCCCCGGCCGCAGCGCCTTAGGCTTGAACAGATAGTAGTCGTTGCCGTGCGGAAGAACCCGCACCACCTCGCGCCCCGTCCCGGCCTCCGCCACGACAATCGCCTCCACCGGCGCCCGTTGGAGCTCCTCGGCAAGATTGAAAACCAGCGCTCCCAGCTTCACCACCGCGGTTCCGCCCTTCGCCACCGCAAAATCGCCCGCCGGCAACTCCGTCGGCGGCTGGTAGTTCGGATTCGCCAGCAACAGCACCAGCGCATAATCCCCCGACATCAGCGGATGCGTCGAGTCCACCCCCGGCAATTCGCCCTCCTTCACCACCTTGTCGCTGATCTTGCGGACAATCCGGATGCCCGCCAATCCCGGGAGCGCGCTCTCCGGCAGAATGATTCGAACTTTTCCCAGACCTGTCGCCTGTTTCACCACCACCGTTTTCGCCGCCTCGACCTTCTGCGCGATTTCCTCATTCACCTCCTGCAACGCCGCCAGTAGCGCCGCCCCGTCCCCGGCCGAGAAGTACTTCCCGCCTCCCGCCTCCGCCAGGCACGCCAGCTGTGCCTTCTCCTCCTCCGTCACATCGAACCCCACCACGTGCAGGATGAACGTCAGGCCCTGGCCTTTCAGCGTCTTCACGACCGCGCAGGGATCCCCTCCGCAGGTCTCCTGCCCGTCGCTGACCAGCACGAGGGTCGTTTCCACATCCCCGCGAGCCTTCAAGGCCTCCGCCACCAGCGTCACTGCCGCCGCGATGGGCGTCATGCCCTTGGGTTCCATTCCCGCGATCCGCCCCATCAGTGCCCCGCGGTCCTCGTTGCCCGGTGGCGCCAGGATTTCGATGTCCCCGCAATCCTGCGCCCGCCGATGCCCGTAGGCCGCCAGGCCGATCTTCACCTCCGGCGCCATCGCCGGCACCACCTGTTGCAGCACCTCTTTCGCCGCGGCCATCTTGGTTTGTGCCCCCGCCGGTTCCTCCATGCTCCCCGAGGCATCCACGAGGAACACCGCCTCCGGCATCGGCGCCGCCACCGCCACCCAGGAAACCGCCCACCCTGCCGCCACCGCCAGCCAAACGTTCATTCTCATGTCGGACCTCCGGGGTGGGAATGCCGCCCGCTATTGGGCATGCTGCCTGAATCCCCGCAGCAAATCAACTGCCATGCGGATCGGAAAATATCATTTGCACAATTGCGCAATTGTGTCATTCTTCATTTAATGAATACCGAACAAGCCAAAGCCCGCGCCGAAATATTGAAAGCCCTCGCCCACCCCACGCGCATCCTGATCGTGGAGGCCCTCAGCCGGGGCGACTATTGCGTCAACGATCTCCGTCCCCTCGCCGCCACCTGCCTGCCCACCCTTTCGCGCCACCTCGACCGGCTGAAGCGCGTCGGCATCGTGGTCGAGCGCCGCGCCGGCCCCAAGGTGATCCACCATCTGGCCTGCCCCTGCATGCTCAAGGCGCTGGACTGCACCTGCGAGGCCCTCCAGGCCGTAACCAAGCGACGCAACCACGCCGTTTGATCGCCTCCCCATGAACAAAGAGCTCAAAACCCTGCTGGGCATCCTCTCCGCCTTCCTCGGACTCTATTTCCTGCCGCTGGCGCACCTGCGCTTCCAGGGTGCGCTCCTCGAAGCCTTGCATCTGGCCAAGTGGTACGCGCGCGAACACGTCCTGCTCTGCCTCCTACCGGCGTTCTTCATCGCGGGCGCCATCGGCGTGTTCATCAGCCAGAACGCCGTGATGAAGTACTTCGGCCCCAAAGCGCCGAAATGGCTTTCCTATTCCGTGGCGTCGGTCTCGGGCACGATTCTGGCCGTTTGCTCGTGCACCGTCTTGCCGCTTTTCGGCGGCATCTACTTCCGCGGCGCCGGCCTCGGCCCGGCCGTCGCCTTCCTCTACTCCGGCCCCGCCATCAACGTGCTGGCCATCGTCCTGACCGCCCGCGTGCTGGGCTGGCAACTCGGCGTGGCCCGCGCCGTCGGCGCCATCGCCTTCAGCGTGGTCATCGGCCTGCTGATGCACCTGTTCTTCCTGAAGGAAGAGCGCGCCAAGGCCACCAATCCTCAAGAAGTGTTCCTCGGCGACGACGACAAGCCCGCCCGCCCCCTCTGGCAGGTGGCGCTCTATTTCCTCGCCATGGTCGGCATCCTTGTCTTCGCCAATTGGGCGCAGCCTCAGGAAAGCGCGGGCGTCTGGTTCGCGATCTTCAAGGCCAAGTGGATTCTCACCGCGCTCTTCGCCGTCCTGCTGGGCAGTTGCCTATGGCGATTCTTCAAGGTCAAGCCAGGCTACATTGCCCTAGCGGCCCTCCCCGCCGTCGTGCTGGGGATCGCCCTCCCGGGCTATCCCGTGGCCGCCTTCGCGGCGGGCTCTGCCGGTTTGGCCGCGCTAACGTTCTTTGGCGGCGCTGAACTCCAGGACTGGCGCAACCAGTCCTGGGGCTTCGCCAAGCAGATCCTCCCGCTCCTCTTCATGGGCGTTCTCGCCGCCGGCTTCTTCCTCGGCAGCCCCGACAGCCAAGACGCGGGCATTATTCCCAACCGCTGGATCCAGGCCCTCGTCGGCGATTCTCCCCAAGCCCTGCTCTCCATCTTCGGTCGAACCGAGGGCGACATCCCCGGCTGGCTCTCCTTCTTCTGGCCGCTTTGGACCAACCTGTTTGCGTCCGTCACCGGCGCCTTCATGTATTTCGCCACGTTGACCGAAGTCCCCATCCTGCGTGGCCTCCTCGACAGCGGCATGGGCCGAGGCCCCGCGCTCGCCCTCCTGCTCGCCGGCCCCGCCCTCTCCCTCCCCAGCATGCTCGTCATCAATTCCATCCTCGGTCCGAAGAAAACCCTCACCTTTATCGGCCTCGTCGTCGTCATGGCCTCAATCTCGGGAATGCTGTTTGGATGGCTGGTAACTTGAAACTGGATACTTGAAACTTGGAGCCCCATGAAACTCATCCAAATCCTCGGAACCGGCTGCCCGAAGTGCAAGCTGCTGTTCGCCAACGCCGAAGCCGCCGTCCAATCCACCGGCATCGAGGCCCGGATCGAAAAGGTGGAGAAAATCGTCGACATCATCAAGTTCGGCGTCATGACCACGCCCGCGCTTGTCGTCGATGGAAAAGTCAAAAGCGCTGGAAAAGTGCTGAGTCCCGACGAAATCCGGAAGCATCTGGCCTAGGACAGGCATGACCAACGGCCTGGGCATTCCCGTCGTCCCCTGTTGCCCCGAAAAGGGTGGAGGGGATCTGATGCCGTTGTTGCTCGTCATCGTCGTTCTGCTGGCCGGACATATCGTCCTCCGCGCATTCAAGGAACGAAAAGGAAAGCCCGAAATGAAGAACCTCAAAAACCTAGCCATCGTGGCCGCCGTGGTCGTGGCCGCTGGCATCGTTTTCGCGCTCAAGCATCCTCCCGCCAAGCCAACGGAACCCGTTCCGGCGACCCTCACGGAAAACGCTCCGACCGCCGCCCTTCCCCGCCTCGTCGATCTGGGCGCGGACAAATGCATTCCCTGCAAAATGATGGCGCCCATCCTTGAGGAAATGAAGGCCACCTATGCCGGCCAACTGCAGGTGGATTTCATCGACGTCTGGAAAAATCCGGAGGCCGGCGAAAAGTACGGCATCCGATCCATCCCCACGCAGATCTTCTACGATGCCCAAGGCCAGGAACTCTTCCGCCACGAGGGATTTTTCCCCAAGGAGGACATCTTGGCCAAATGGAATGAACTGGGCGTGGCATTGACCGCCCCGGCGAAATCGTCGACACCATGAACATCCTGCGCGCCATCGCGTTCCTGGGATTGTGGATTGCCCTTTCGGCTGGAAGCCGCGCCGCTGAACAACCTCAAGCCCAAGTAAACGTGCTCTACTTTCATCGCACGGCGCGATGTCCGTCCTGCCTGAACATGGAAGCCTACGCATCCGAAGCCGTGTCGCGGTTCGCAATCGAATGCGGCTCGGGGCGTCTCGCTTGGCGGGCCGTGAACATCGACGAACCTGCCGACCGTCATTTCCAGCAGGATTACGCGCTCGAATTCAACTCCCTAGTCCTTTCGCGGCGCGAAGGGGGACAGGAGATCGCCTGGACCAACCTGCCGGACGTATGGACGCTCGTGGGCGAAAAATCCAATTTCGTCGCGTACGTCGAAATGGAAATCGTCAAGCAACTGAAACAACTGCCCAAGGAATAAACCGTGGCGAATCGTAACCTGCCCGCTGTTCCCTGGCCAGACCAAGGTCGTTCATGTCGGCTTCGACGATCCTCCACGCCTGGCCTGCCACTCCCGGACAGAAACGGAGCCGCCGGCACATTCCCGCCGCGTCCGCGACGAGATCAAAGAGTTTGTCGGCAAACTGCCCGGTGTTTTGACGAAAGGAGAGGACTGGAACCATGACTGCCATCAATAAGAATAAGGTCCGGGAGCATATCCGGGAACGCTACGCAGGAATTGCACAATCCAACCGCGCTTGCGGCTGCGGATCGGGCTGCTGCCAGCCAGACACTCTGCATAATCCCGAGACGTCGGCCCGGCTCGGATATTCGGCCGAGGATCTGGCTGCCGTGCCGGAGGGGGCCAATATGGGACTCGGCTGCGGTAATCCGCAGGCCATCGCCAACCTCAAACCGGGCGAGACCGTCGTGGATCTGGGGTGCGGCGGCGGCTTCGACTGCTTCCTCGCCGCGCGCCGGGTCGGCCGGAAAGGCCATGTCATCGGCGTGGACATGACGCCGGAAATGATCCACAAGGCGCGCGATAACGCCGCCAAGGGCAAAGTCCAGAACGTCGATTTCCGGCTGGGCGAAATTGAACACCTGCCGGTCGCGGACGGCGTGGCGGACGTCATCCTCTCCAACTGCGTCATCAACCTGTCTCCCGACAAACAGCAGGTCTACGTCGAAGCGGCCCGCGTGCTCAAGCCCGGCGGTCGTCTGGCCATTTCCGACGTGGTCGCCATCGCGCCCATCCCCGGACGGGTGAAAAACAAACTCCATGCTTACAGCGGCTGCATCGCCGGTTCGGCCACCGTGCCGCAATGCCGGCGCATGCTGGAAAAGGCCGGATTCAAGGCCATCCGCATCGGCGTGAACGAACAAAGCGCGGCCTTCATCCAGAACTGGTTTCCCGGCAGCGGCGCGGAAAAATACGTTCGTTCGGCCACCATTGAAGCCATCAAGAAAGGATAAGGACCATGAGCGAGGAAAAACGCAAGCTGACCCATCCTTTCGAGCGCTACCTGACCCTCTGGGTCGCCTTGTGCATTGCTGGCGGCATCCTGCTGGGAAAGCTCGCGCCGGGACTGGCCAAAACCCTCGACGGCATGGCCATCTCCGTGAACGGCGCGCCCGTGATATCCATCCCCATCGCCGTCTGCTTGTTTTTCATGATGTATCCCATCATGGTGAAGATCGACTTCGCCTCGGTCATCCGGGCCGGCAAAAGCGGCAAGCCCGTCTGGTTGACGTTGTTCGTCAACTGGGCCGTCAAGCCGTTCACGATGTATGCCATCGCCTATGTATTCCTCGGATTGCTCTTCCGGTCCTTCATCGGCACAACTGCGGTTGACCTTGTCAAAATGCCGTTCGGGCTCGATCTGCCCGTTGGGGCTGAACACGGCGCGGGCACGGTGGTACTGGTCGAGGGCGTGAAGATGCTTCAGGTGCCGTTGTGGCGCAGCTATCTGGCCGGGTGCATCCTGCTGGGCGTCGCGCCCTGCACCGCCATGGTGCTGGTCTGGGGCTACTTGGCTCGGGGCAACGACGGACTCACGCTGATCATGGTGGCCATCAATTCGCTAACGATGCTTCTGCTTTACGGCGTGCTCGGCGGGTTCCTGCTGGGAATCGGCCGCCTGCCGGTGCCCTGGCAGGCCCTCCTGCTCTCCATTGCCATCTACGTGGCTCTGCCGCTGGTCGCGGGCTACTTCTCACGCAAATGGATTTTAGCGGCCAAGGGCGAAGCCTGGTTCAAGGAGAAATTCCTGCACGTCCTCACCCCGGTCACGATCATCGCCCTCCTGACCACGCTGGTCTTGCTGTTCAGCTTCAAGGGCGAAGTCATCCTCGGCAATCCGCTGACCATCCTCTGGATCGCCATTCCGCTGTTCATCCAGACCATGCTGATCTTCTGGCTGGGATACGGATTGGCCAGGCTGTTGAAACTGTCCTATGCCGATGCCGCCCCCGCCGCGATGATCGGCGCCTCCAACCACTTCGAGGTCGCCATCGCCACCGCCACCATGCTGTTTGGCCTCTCCTCCGGCGCCGCTCTGGCCACCGTGGTGGGCGTGTTGATCGAGGTGCCCGTCATGCTCTGGTTGGTCCGCATCTGCATCCGCACCCGGAACGGATTCCCAGAGAAAGCGGGCTGACCATGCTGGAGCAGCTATTCACCACATTGACCCGCGCCATCGAGGGCAGCCCCGCCGTTGCCCTCTCCGCCGCCTTCGTTTGGGGCATCTTGAGCATCATCTTGAGCCCCTGCCATCTCGCCAGCATCCCGCTGATCGTCGGCTTCATCGACGAGCAAGGCCAGATCTCCACGAAACGCGCCTTCCAAATCGCCCTGCTGTTCTCGTTGGGCATTTTGGCCACCATCGGCCTCATCGGCGTGGCCACCGCGTTGGCCGGACGGATGCTGGGCGACGTCGGCCGCTTCGGCAACTATTTCGTCGCCGTCATTTTCTTCCTCGTCGGTTTGCACCTGCTGGGCGTGGTTCCCCTGCCTTTCACCGGTCCCGGCCAGGTCAAGATGAAGCAGCGCGGGCGCCTCGCCGCCTTTATCCTCGGCCTCGTGTTCGGCGTCGCGCTGGGCCCCTGCACCTTCGCCTATATGGCGCCCATGCTGGCCGTGACCTTCAAGCTCGCCGCCGCCCGCATGGCCTACGGCATCCTGCTCCTGCTGGCCTACGGCATCGGCCACTGCGCCGTCATCGTCCTCGCCGGCACCTTCACCGAAAGCGTCCAGCACTACCTGAACTGGAACGAATTTTCCAAGGGCGCGACGATCCTTAAAAAGGTCTGCGGCGTCCTCGTCCTTCTCGGCGGCCTCTGGATGATCTATACGGCGCCATGAATGCAAACCCGAAAATTCGCATTCTTTTTCTTTGCACCGGAAACTCCTGCCGCAGCCAAATGGCTGAGGGCTGGACCCGGGCGCTCAAGGGCGACCGGATCGAGGCGTTCTCCGCCGGCATCGAGACCCATGGACTCAACCCCCGCGCCGTCCAAGTCATGGCCGAGGCGGGCGTGGACATTTCCGGCCACAAGTCGAAAACCGTCGCCGATTTGCCCGTCCAAGACTTCGACTTCGTCGTGACCGTCTGCGACCACGCCCGCGAGGCGTGCCCCTTCTTTCCCGGTAAAACCAAGGCCGTCCACGTCGGTTTCGACGATCCCCCGCGCTTGGCCAAGGACGCCAAAACCGAGGAAGAAGCCCTTGCCCACTACCGGCGCGTCCGCGATGAAATCAAGGCGTTCGTGGAAACCCTGCCGGAAGGATTGGCCGAACGGCTCGGCATGGATGCCTCGCCCTACCCAAAGGGCGTTGCCCCATCCGCGCCCTCAGGTAGGGCGAACCCTCCGGGTGAGCCGGGATCTAGGCCCGTCGGGAACCCCGCGACCTGACTTCAGCCCATCCGCGACCGGACCAGCGCGAAATACAGCACCATGATCACCGCCAGCATCGCCATCGGCCAACGAACCTCTCGCCTCCGTCCACACGCCCACTTCAGCGCCGGATAACTCACGAATCCCAGCGCCAGCCCGTCGGCAATCGAATAGGTCAACGGAATGCCCAGCATGATCAGAAAGGCCGGCAGGCTCTCCGTGATGTCGTCCCAGTCCACGCGCGCCACGTTCTGGGTCATGAACACGCCCACCACCACCAGGGCCGGCGCCGTGATCGGCGCAAACGAGGCCGCCAACCCGATCAAGGGCGACACCAGCAGCGCCAGCAGGAACAAACCCGCCACCACCAGGGCCGTCAGCCCCGTCCTCCCCCCCTGCTCGACCCCCGCGGCACTTTCGATGTAGCTGGTGACCGTGCTCGTCCCCAGCGCCGCCCCGACCATCGTCCCCACCGCATCCGACACCAGCGCCCGGCTCGCCCGCGGTAAAACCCCGTCGCGCATGAACCCCGCCCGCTCCGATACTCCCACCAGCGTCCCGATCGTGTCGAACAGGTCCGTGAAGGTGCACAGGATGATGAACGGGATGCACGCCGGCGCCAGCGCCCCGATCACGTCCATTTTCAGAATGGCGCCGGTTTCAATCTGCGGCAGCCCGAACCATTGCCGGGGCAGTTCCACCTCCCCCATCCCCCAGGCCCCGAGGGAACAGACCAGGATGCCGATCAGGATGGAGCCCGGCACCCGCTTGGCATGTAAAACCCCGATCACCACCAGTCCAAGGAAAAACACCAGCGGCCCCGGCGTCGCCAAGTTCACGTTCAGTGCCACCAGCGTCCCCGGATTGGCCACCAGGATTTGCCCGTTGCGCAGCCCGATGAACGCGATAAACAACCCGATGCCCACCGATATCCCGCTGCGCATGCTCGGACTCAGCGCGTCGATCACCGCATGCCGGACCTTCAATAGCGACAGGATCAGGAACACCAGCCCCGACAGGAATACGACCCCCAGCGCCACCTGCCAGGCATTGGCCACCCCCGTCGCCGCCAGCCCCATCACGATCGATACGTAGAGGTAGTTGTTCCCCATCCCCGGAGCCTGCGCGATGGGATATCCCGCAAAAAGCCCCATGATCGCCGACGCCAGCGCCGCCGACAGGCAGGTGGCCAGCAGCACCGCGTGCGGATCCAGCCCCGTCGGCACCCCCGTAAAATCCGTCGCCAGCACCGCCGGATTCACGAAGAGGATGTACGCCATCGTCAGAAACGTCGTCAGCCCCGCCAGACATTCCGTCCGCACCGTCGTCCCGTGCTCCGCCAACCGAAACCACCGTTCCAACATGCCGCCGTCCTCCCTCTTCCCCCTCCTTGTAGCTTATGCCGATCCTCCAAGGCAAGCATGCGACAGGCATGCCCTCCACCGATTTGCCTGGCTTGCGCGCGAATGGACACGAAGGACTTCATCGATCTCCGCCATCCTTCTCCATTTGATTTTCCGAACCTTTCGAGAAAACCCGACGCCAGAACGGCCCCATTCTGGCGGTTCGGGTCGGCATTGGCGTTTCTTTCGTCGCTTGCGACTCTTGCGTTACATGGATCGAAGGATTGACATGCGTTGGCCCTGCCCCCCCATCTCCCGCGCTTGCGCCGACCGCCTTTTTTCGATACCAACGCCTTCGCAGAAATCACGCCCCATGAAACAACCCACCCCTCCCTATCGATGGTTCAGCCGCGGGGACATCAGCGCCTTCTTCGCCCTCATGCCCGACAACATGGCCACCCTGGCCATCATGGCGGCCCTCTGCCTCGGATTCGGCATCCCCTCCGACATCGTGTTGGGCCGGATGGTGCCCGGCACCGCCCTGGGCGTGTTGGTGGGGGATGGAATCTATACCTGGCTGGCCATCCGCCTCGCCCGGCGCAGCGGGAATCCCCGCACCTGCGCGATTCCGCTCGGTCTCGACACCCCCTCCTCCATTGGCATCGTCGTCTGCGTGCTGGGCCCCGTGTTTCTGAAGGCCCGGCAGGGGGGGCTCACGCCCGACGAGGCCGGCCTCGCCGCGCTGAACCTCGGCATCGCCACCATGCTCATCATCGGATGCTTCAAGTTCGTCATGTCGTTTTGCGGCGGCTGGATCCAACGCCAGGTTCCCTCGGCCGCGCTGCTCGGCTCCCTGGCCGGCGTGGGCATTGCCCTGCTGGGTTTCATGCAATTGGCCAGCTTGTTCACCGTCCCCGTTGCCGGCCTGGTTTCCCTCGCCATCCTGTTCTTCTCCCTCCTGGGGCGCATGCGCCTCCCCTGGAAATTCCCGGGCGTGCTGGCCGCCATCCTCCTGGGAACCCTCGTCTACCACGCCATGGGACTCTCCGGCCTTTCGCCCGGAACCTACGCGCCACCCCCCGTCCGGTTCTATTTCCACCTGCCCCTCCCCACGCTGGCGGGCGTGGCGCATCTGGGCTCCGCCCTCCAATACGTGTCTGTCTCCCTCCCCTTCGCCATCCTGACGGTCATCGGCGGCATCAACGTCGCCGCCAGCGCGCACGCATTGGGCGACCGCTACTCCACCCGCTCCGTCCTGATGACCGAAGCCTTCTCCACCCTCGTGGCCGGCTTCTTCGGCGGCGTCGCGCAAACAACGCCCTACGCCGGATTCCCCGCCTACCAGCGCATGGATGCCCGCGCCGGCTACACCCTGCTCGTCGGCCTGTTCATCGGCCTCGGCGGCATCCTCGGCTACGTCTCGTTCTTCGTGGAACTGATCCCCGCCCCGGTCCTGGCCCCGATCCTGATTTTCCTCGCGCTCGAGGTAACCGCCCAGCCCTTTCTGTCTTCCCCCCCCGGCACGCGGCGGCCGTGGGACTGGCCCTCCTGCCCGGACTGGCCCGGCTACTCTCGATCTATCTGACCAACCCCGACATTCTCCCGCCCGAAACCCTCGCCCGCCTGCTCTCCACTCCAGCCGGCCCCGGCTTCCCCGCCCTCTTGATCCTCGTCGTGCTCGGCAACGGGTTCATCCTCACCGGCATGCTCTGGGGCGGCTTCCTGGCGGAAACCATCAACCGCCGCTTCGGCCCCGCCAGCGTGTATCTGCTCCTCTGCTCCGCCCTCAGCCTGTGCGGCGTCATCCATTCCCCCTTCGTCGACGGCAACCTGTTCCTGCCCTGGCGGCTCGATGGCATGCCCCGGCAGGTCGCCCTCCAGTTTTCCTTCGCCTATCTGTTCGCCGCGGCAATCCTGTTCCTGCTCGCCAAGCGATCGACCCCGGAACCCGACGCACCGGCCCCGTGATCCCCGCGCGCGGTCTTGAGGCGGGCAGGGCCAACGCATGTCAATCCTTCGATCCATGTAACGCAAGAGTCGCAAGCGACGAAAGAAACGCAAACGCCGACCCGACCCGCCAGAATGGGACCGTCCTGGCGTCGGGGTTTCTCGAAAGGTTCGGAAAATCAAATCGAGGAATGTCCAAACAGGCGCCAGGCCCCAGAATCGTCTTCTGGCGCTTGCGAACCGTTGACGCTTGCGGCTTCTGCGTGACAAGGCCGTTGTCTTGGGGCCGTTTTCTGGAGTTTTGTTATCGCATTGGCCCTGCTGAGGCGGATTTTTAGGATTGTTCCCCGCGATGCCATCCGCTAGGCTCGGGCCCCGGAATGCGGAACCATGACTCCGCAACATGGCCCGGAAAGGAGCCCGGCATGTTCATTGATCTGAGCGTCCCCGTGTCCTCCTCCATGCGCGAACAAGCCTTTGCCCGCGTGCCCTTGGCCGCATTCTGGCATCTCGGCGCCCGTTTCAACGTCCTGAACACTTGGTTCTCTCTCCATTTCCGCAAAAGACCGGGCATGGCGTCGAGGATTCCGGCGGGGGCGTATGCAACATCGACCGGGACGACATCGATCTTTCCCCGGTTCAAAACGGGATGTTCATCGCCCTGCACGACGGAGCTGCCCTGCCGGGTCGACAGAGTAATCTGAAACAACAAGGAGCAGAACATGAAAGCGATCGCGCACGGAATCCTTCTGGCGTCTCTTGCCTGCTCAGCCCATGCCGGCCCGGGCGACGACATGGAAATCCTTCCCGGCCCCTTGCCGGTCATGGGTTGGTCCAACTGCATTCCCGGCACCACCTGCACCGTCCTCCGGGCTCTCGATTCCCCCACTCAGGGGTGGGAAGCCGTGGACAGCGTCGTGACCACCTCCGGCGTCACGGAAATCACCCTCCCTCCCGGGGTTGAACCCACCTGTTTCCTGGGAGTCCAAAGACCGCTGGATCTGGAACTGGGGTTGGTCGCCCATTACCGTTTCGAAGGCGGCGCAGACGATTCCAGCGGCTATGCCAACCACGGCACCAACAACGGCGTCGAGTTCGTCGAGGGCCGCAACGGCGATTGCGGCGGGTTCAACGGAGCCAGCCACATTCAAATTCCGCAATCCGACAGCCTTAGCATCACCACCGACATGACCCTCGCCGCCTGGATCCTGCCGCTCAATCTCGGCGACCTCCACGCCATCATCGACAAGGACTACGAATACAACGGCTACAATCTCTACGTCCAGGATACCGGCATCCACATGCGGATCAATTCCGCCGCCCTGACGGCCGGATCCGTTTCCACCAGCCGCTGGTACCATGTGGGGGGGGTCTACACCGGGGGCAAGATCCGGATCTTTGTGGATGGCCAGCAACGGGGCGAGACCGACGCCGGCGTGTTGATCAACCGGGACAAGGATGTGTATCTCGGAATGTGGGGGCCGCCAGGCTCTTTCAGCCGCAGCTACATCGGCTACATGGACGATGTGCGCATCTACAACCGGGCCCTGACCCCGAACGAAATGCACTGGCTGGGCCAAGGCGCCGATTGAAACCCCGCCCGTCCCCTGTCCGGATCCAATCCCGAATTCGGAATTGCCTTCGATCTGCGCTTCCCGCACACTGAATGACCCATGTACAGACTGGTCTTTCAATCCGGACGCTATCAGGGCAAACGCCTCGTGGTCCGCCAAGCCGTCACCTTGGTCGGGCGCGACTCCGATTGCCACCTGCTGCTCCCCGACGACGACCAGATCGCCCCCCGTCATGCCCGCTTCGAGGAACGCCGCGACGGGGTGTTCCTCTTCCCGCTCGCCGCCGGACTCGAACTCCGGCACAACGACCAGCCCGTCCTGGAATCCGTCCGCCTCGCCCATAACGACCAGCTCGTCATCGGCCAGACCCGCCTGCAGTTCCAGGACATCATCGCCCCCCACCAGCGCTACCGCCCCAGCCCCGGACTTCTCCAGCCGGCCACCGGGCTTCTGGCCGCGGCCATCCTCGTCTTTGAAGTCTTCCTGCTGGCATTCCTGGTCGATTGGCCCCGTTTCCTGATCCTGCCCGAAACCGAAGCCCGCGACCTCGCCCTGGCCGAGGAATGGCGCGCCGAACGCGAAGCCCAACAATCCTCCGAAACCAACGGCGACGCCCGGGCGTCTTCCTCCGCCTCCGTGGTCACCCTGCCCGGCACAGCCGCCT
>CAYODC010000030.1:0-13632 GCA_964402575.1 uncultured Verrucomicrobiota bacterium | reverse complement strand
AGGCCCGCGTGGAAGACGCACTGCACGCCACGCGCGCGGCGGTCGAAGAAGGCATCGTGCCCGGCGGTGGCGTGGCGCTGGTGCGGGCGCAGGCGGCCCTGGACGGTGTGAAGGCCGAAGGCGAAGTCCGGATCGGCGTGGACATCGTGCGCAAGGCGTGCGAGGCCCCGCTGCGGCAGCTGACGGAAAACGCCGGCGTAGACGGCTCGCTGGTGGTGCAGGAAGTCCGCAAGGGCAAGGGCGCCTATGGCTACGACGTCGCGAAGGCCGAATACTGCGACATGATCAAGGCCGGCATCATCGATCCGACCAAGGTCACGCGCAGCGCGCTGGAAAATGCCGCGAGCATCGCGGGCCTGCTGCTCGTGACCGAGGCGATGGTGGCGGAAATCCCGAAGAAGGAGCCCCCGGCGCCTCCGATGCCCGGCGGCGGTGGCATGGACGGCATGTACTAGGCGGGATCCGTTCGGCACGGGCGGGGTGCGCGCAGGCGCGCCCCGCCTTTTTATTTTCAGTGGTGGAGCGAGTTGCACATTGCCAGCGCGGCAACGGTGTGCTAGAAATAAACGAGAGTCGGAGCCCGGTTTCCGGCGAGTTGGAAGGAACGGATCGAGGCTTCCGGAGGGAAGCTTCAGAGTGGATGCCCCGCGGCGGGGGTCCCGCAATGAAACGAGTGATGCCATGGATGACGAGGCTAGTTCGCAGAAGGGGCCGCAGGACGTCCCGGAACTTGCGCTGGATTTGAATTTTGTACCGACGTGGGCCCGGCAGCCGCCGGAGAACCCGTATGCGGGCGGGGGGGGGCCAGAGAACCGGGAGCGGAGGGACGACCGACCGGGCCGCCGCGAGGATTCGCGATTCCATTCGGGCCGCGGGGCCGGACACGACCGCCGCGGGCCACGGCCGGGGGGCGGTGGGTCCCGCCCGGCAGGGCGCGGGGGGATGGGGGATCGGGGAATGAGGCCGCGCGGGGCGGGTGAGAACCGGAGTTTTCCCGGCGGAAGGTTCGCGGGGTCTTCCGGACAGGGCGACCGCGGCGGACCGCGCCGGGACGGGGAGCGGCGGGAGGGAGAAGGACGCCGTCCCATGCGCGAGCCGGTGGCGCGGATGAATGTACGGGTTTCGTTTTTGCCGGACCGCGAACGGTTGGCGCTGGTGGTCCGGGACATTCAGGTCAGCCGCCGCGCATTTCCGCTGATCGAAATCGCCAGCCGCTTCCTGGGAAGGGATGATCTGTATCTGGTGAAGCTGGAATTGCCGGCGCCGGCGGAAGGCGAAGCGCGCAAGGTGTTTCATCAATGCCTGGAGTGCAAGCGGGTGTTTTGCCAGCGGGCGAACGCCGAGGCCCATATCCTGAACGATCACCTCGGCAAGTTCTTTCAGGTGGAAGAAATCGAGGTGGAGCCGCCAACCGGCGTCTTTGCGTGCGTGGCGCGCTGCGGATTGAGCGGGGTGCTGCTGGGGCCGCCCAATTACCATGGATACAACGAAAAAATCCAGGAGCTGTGGTCGTCGCGCTTCGCGCACATGTCGAAGGCCGAGTATCTGGGACACGTCGAGACCCTGAAAGACGAGTCCTTGGTGGAGCAGTGGAAGGAATCGCTGCGGAAGAAGACGGTGTACCGGCTCCAAGAGGTTCCGGAGGGGCAGACGGCGGGACCCATGACGCGCGCCGAAGCGCAGGATTGGATGCGGGCCAAAGTGAATGGGATGCTGCGGGAATCGGGCCGATGCATGCTGCCGGGGGGGCAGGCACGGAAGTTCGATGATTCGTCGCTGCGGGCGGCGGTGTCACTGGCGTGGCAAAAGGAATCGCGCTTTCCGTTCACGTTGTCGCTGGCGCTGCGGCCGGCATTCCGGCACATGCATCTACATCTATTCAAGGTCAACGCGAAGGAAACCTACGTGACGGCGGTGGCGCCGGCGCCGGTCGATTTGGCCACGGCGCCTGGGATCGTCAAGGAGATCGTGGCCTTTCTGGAAGCGCATCCGGGCAGCACCCGGCAACAGGTCCTGGAGGGCGTGCGTCCCGGGGCGGATCCGGAGTCGGCCGAAGCCTCGGAACTACTACTTCACCTGGGCAATCTGGTGGCCAACGGGGGCGTGATTGAGTTTTTCAACGCAACGCTTTCCCTGCCGAAGAAGAATGCCAAGACGGAGGAGGATGCCGAGGAGGCTTCCTCCCCGGGGACGGGAGAACCGTCCGAGGAGCTGCCCGCACCCGGCGACGGAGCCGGGGAGGCCGAACCATCGGCAGAGTCGGCAACGCTGGAAATCGCCAAGCCGGAGGACGCCCAGGATGACGTGCCGGACATGGCGTCCGGCGCGGGGCCGGAGGGTGAGCGGGAAGAAGCAACGAAGTCCGCACCGGCGGAGGAGGGGCCGGCCCGGCCGGAGTAGCGCGATGGGTTTGAAATTTGCCATTCTGGGCGACATTCACTCCAACTGGGAAGCGTTGACGGCGGTGATTGCGGATGCCGAATCGCTGGGGGTGACGAACTATTGTTGCGTTGGCGACATTGTGGGCTACAACGCGGATCCGGAGCTGTGCATGGAGAAGGTGCGCGCGCTGTGCGGAGAAGCGGTGGTGCGGGGCAACCACGACCACTACTGCTCGCGGCAGGAAAACCTGAACGGATTCCATCCGCTGGCGGCCGACGTGGTGGACTGGACGCGCAAGCGGCTGAACGAGGATCAGCGCAGCTGGCTGGGGAACCTGCGCTATTCGCGGACGGTGGAGACCTTCATGCTGGTGCACGCCACGCTCGACAATCCGGAGATGTGGGGCTACGTGTTCGACAAGCTCGAGGCGGAGGCGAACTTCGCCTATCAGATGTGCTCGGTCTGCTTTTTCGGGCATACCCATGTTCCGCTGGCGTTCGAGAAGGCGGGCATCGTGCGCGGGGGGCTTTACACCAAGCTGAAAATCACGGCGGGGCGGAAGTACTACATCAACGTGGGGAGCGTGGGCCAGCCGCGCGACGGCGATCCGCGCGCGGCATATGCCGTCTACGACATGGCGCAGAACGTGGTGGAACTGCGCCGCGTGGACTACGATCTGCGGATCACCCAGGCCAAGATCCATGCCGCGGGCTTGCCGGCCCGTGCCGCCTCCCGCCTGGAAATTGGCCGTTAGGCCGTTTGAGGAATCCCGGGATGCGATGGATATCATGGTTTTGGGCCGCCTTGGCGGTGGGCCTGGCCGGGCCGGTCAGGGGCCAGATTGAAATGTCGTGGTCGTTGGCCCACAGCCGGACGCTGCTGATGGAGCCTGTGCGGGCGACGGTGAGGATTTCGAATTACAGCGGGCACGATCTGGATCTGATGCCGAACGGGAATGCGCGGCTGGTCTTCGAAGTGGAGGACCAGCCGACTTCGCTGGTGCCGGTGACGGGGCAGCCGCTGGTGCGCAAGCCCGTGATGATTGCGCACAACGAGACCCGCGAGGTCGATGTGAACCTGCTGGATGCGTACCGCATCATCAAGGGGCAGTCGTACATGTTGACCCCCGTGCTGATTTTCGACGGCATGCATTTTTCGGGCGCGCGGCTTTCCTTGGAGGTGCAGCCGGGCCTGGAGCTGCTCCGGCGCGACTACGGCCTGCGTTCCTCGGGCGAGGGGCGCTCGGTGTTCCTGCGCCTGATTCATCGCGACGGCAGCGACCGCCTTTTTTTCCGCATCGACAATCCCGCCAACGGATTTTGCCTGGGGGTTCACGAACTGGGACGGGTGATCCGTTTCTTTGTGCCGCGTCTGGAGCAGGACCGGGACGGGGTTTTCCACGTGCTGCATCAAAACGGGCCGGACCGGTTTGTACATTCGCGGTTTGACAGGGACGGGCGGGGGCAGGGAGTGACCTTGTACACGGCGGAGGTGGGCAGCTTGCGCATGGATCGCACCGAGGACGGGGACATTGCCGTGACCGGGGGGACTCCGTACGAGGAGGATCCCGAGAATCCGGGCATGCTGCTGGTCCCTTCCCTGCCGCCGTCCTCGCCTTACAAAATGACCGTGGGAGAATTGCCGCCGAAGGGAAAGCCGATGGAGCCGGATGCCGGGCGCGGGCGGAAAGTATTAGATCCCCGCGAAGACCGGCATTGGAAGAAGGTGGAGTAATGACGGATTCCCGAATGCTGCTGGGGGTGATTTTGCTGGTGGTGGGGGGGCTCGGTTTGCTGGCGGGCCTGGTGACGGTTGCCGTTCCCCGGTCCGTAAAGACCGCGCTGGCGGCGTTTCCTCGTTCACGCTGGATGGGCTGGGTGCTGACATTGGTGTGCGTGGTCTGGGTGGCCTGGGTGGTCCAGCATGCGGCGCTGGGACGGTTCGAGGGTTTGAAGCCGATGGTGCCGGTGGCGGCGGTGGTGCTGCTGGGCGCGGTGGTGTTTTTCCTTGACGAGTTGCTGGCGCCCCGGGCGCTGGGGGGCTTGTTGATGCTGGTGGCCAATCCGGTGCTGATGGGCGTGCGCTGGGTGGATTCCCCGTGGCGGTTTGTGGCGGTGCTGCTGGCCTATTCGTGGGTGGTGGCGGGCTGCGGCCTGATGCTTTATCCTTGGCTCTTCCGGAAGGCGGCGGAACGGTTCGCGCGCACGGATGGCCGGTTGCGCGGCTGGGGCTGGGCCAAGGCGACGGCGGGCGTGGTGCTGCTGGCCGCGGGCGCGTGGCATCTACACTGAAGGCGAGGGGCATGGACGAGGCGATCCATACCCACTCGCCGCGGTTCCTGATGTTGCGGGGGGGGGCGATCGGGGATTTCATCGCGACGCTGCCGGTGCTGCAGGCGCTGCGGGCGCACTGGCCGGGGGCGGAGGTGGAGATCTGGGGCTATCCGCACATCGCGATGCTGGCGGTGGCGGGCGGCTGGGCGCAGAAGGTGGTATCGCTCGACCGCGCGGAAATGGCGCGGTTTTTCGTGCCGGAGCCGTCGTTCACCGATGCGCAGGTGGCGGCGGTTCGGTCCTTCGACCTGGTGTTCAACTATCTCCACGATCCGGTCGGGCAGGTGCGAAGCAACTTGCTGCTGGCGGGGGCGAAGCAGGTGATCTCGGGTTCGCCGATCATCAAGCGGGGGCCTGCGATTCCGTTTCTGCTCGAACCCCTGCAGGCGCTGGCGATCTACGAGACAGACCTCGTTCCCGAGCTGGATTTGCCGGGAGATGCGCATGCAGAAGCCTGCAGGCGCCTGCGTACGCGGGGAGTGAAGGGGCGGCCGGTGGCCGTGCATCCTGGCAGCGGAGGGGCGTTGAAGAAATGGCCGGTGGATCGGTATGTGGAGATTGTGCGCCGCCTCGTGCAGGCAGGGCGGGAAGTGGTGGCCGTAGTGGGGGAGGCCGATCGCGAAGAGGCCGGGGTGTTAGCCCGGGAGATGCCCGGGCTGCCGGTGCTGGGAGACCTGACGCTGGTGGAGCTGGCGGGAGTGCTATCGGAATGCTCGAGGTTCCTGGGCAACGATTCCGGAATCACCCATCTGGCGGCGGCGGTGGGGTTGCCGGTGGTGGCGCTGTTCGGTCCGTCGGACGCCGACACCTGGGGTCCGCGGGGTCGGGGCGGAGTGAAGGTACTGCGGGCGCCCGAAGGGGAGCTGGCACGGCTGGAGGCGTCCGCGGTCTGGGATGCGTTGGCGGGGGCCTGATTTGGTTTGCGCGGCGGGGCGGGGTGCGATACAAGTTTCCGCCGACAGGAGCCCTTGCATGAAGCCGGATTCATTCTATATCACAACGCCGATCTACTACGTGAACGACAAGCCGCACATCGGTCACGCCTACACGACGGTGCTGGCCGACGTGCTGGCGCGCTGCCAGGGGTTGTTCGGGCGCGATACGTGGTTCCTGACGGGCACCGACGAGCATGGCCAGAAGGTGCAGGAGGCCGCCGCCAAGCTGGGCGTCGATCCCCAAACACATGCTGACCACACGGTGGTGCGCTTCCTGGAGGCGTGGAAGAAGCTGGAGATTCGCAACGACGATTTCATCCGCACAACGGAACCCCGCCACAAGGTGATTGTGCAGGAAATCCTGCAGGACCTGTATGACCGCGGCGAGATCTACCGCGACGAGTACAACGGCTGGTATTGCGTGCCGTGCGAGCGTTTCTTCACGGAAAAAGACCTGGTGAACGGCAACTGTCCGGAATGCGGCCGCCCCGTGCAACGCGTGCGGGAGGCCAATTACTTCTTCAAGATGAGCCAATACCAGGACTGGCTGGTGGAGTACATCCAGAGCCATCCTGAATTCATCCAGCCGGATTTCCGGCGCAACGAGACGTTGGGATTCCTTCGCAAGCCCCTGCAGGATCTGTGTATTTCCCGGCCGAAATCGCGGCTGGCGTGGGGCATCGAGCTGCCGTTCGACAAGGACTATGTGACCTACGTCTGGTTCGACGCGCTGGTCAACTACATCAGCGCGGTCGGCTACCGCCGCGACGACGGGCAGTTCGCCCGGCGATGGCCGGCGATCCATCTGATCGGCAAGGACATCCTGACGACGCACACGGTGTACTGGCCGTGCATGCTGAAGGCGATGGGGGTGGAGATGCCGCGGACGATTTTCGCGCACGGCTGGTGGCTGTCGGGCAACTCGAAGATGAGCAAGAGCCTGGGCAATGTGGTGAATCCGATGGAGATGATGGACCGCTACGGCGTGGATCCTTTCCGCTACTTCCTGATGGCGGAAATGGCGCTGGGGCAGGATGCCTCGTTCACCGAGGATGCCTTTGTCCGGCGCTACAACGCGGATCTGGCCAACGACCTGGGCAATTTGCTCAATCGCGTGGTCAGCATGGTGGGCAAGTACTGCGGAGGCAAGCTGCCGGCGCCGCCGGCGGGGACCTTTGCGGAAGGGCCGGCCGCCGCGCTGTTCCATCAGGTGGCCGGTGCCGCCGCGGGACTGAAGGCATCGGTGGAGAATTTCACGCTGAATGCCGGCATCGCCCAGGTGATCGAGGCGGTGCGGGCGACCAACAAATTCATAGAGGAACAGCAGCCGTGGGCCCAGGCCCGCGCGGCGGATACGGGGCCGCTGCAGGCCACGCTCTACGCCGCCGCCGAGTCGTTGCGCGTCTGCGCCGGCTTGCTGTCCCCCTTGATGCCCACCAAAATGGCCGAGTTGCGCGCCGCGCTTGGCATGGAGAATCCCATGACTGTGAATCCAGACGAATTGACGAAACCGGAAGTCTTGACGCCCGGCACGCCGGTGGCGGCGCCGGGGGCGCTGTTCCCGCGCATCGAGGCGCCGTTGCCCGAAGCGACGGCAGTCCCTCCCGCGGCGCCCGCCGCGGGGGCGAAAGCCACGCCGAAGGCCGGGGCGTCCGCCCCTTCGACTCATCCGGAAGGCATCATCACCTACGAAGATTTTGCGAAGGTACAGTTGCGCACGGCCAAGATCATGAGTGCGGAAGCCATCGAAGGCGCGGTGAAACTGCTCAAGTTGAACGTGCTGATGGGCGATGAGCGGCGGCAAATCGTCGCCGGCATCGCGCTGTACTACAAGCCCGAGCAATTGCTCGGCAAGACGGTGGTGGTGGTGTCGAACCTCGCGCCGATCAAGCTGCGCGGTGTGGATAGCCAAGGCATGCTGCTGGCTGCAAGCAAGGGCGAATGCCTGCGACTGGTTACGGTGGACGGCGATCTGTCCAGCGGCGCCGTCGTCAAGTAGCGCCTATTCCGTCGGAACGGCGTCCGGAAGCACGTCGGTTTCCGGGAACCCCCCGGATCCGTCCATGGGGGCGTCGGTCCAGTCTCCGGACTGTCCGTCCTCCTCATCTGCCTCCGGGAACTCCATTTCAGCTTCCCATTCCTCCGTTCCGCCGGGCATGGGCTGGGAATAGGCGGACATGGCCTTTTGCTGGGCCTCCATGATTTTCCGGATGATGGCGCCGAGGTCGTCCAGGCTGAATCGGATGCGGGTCATGAGGCCGTCCATGGCCACATAAGATAGGCTTTCGAGGTTGCCGGATCCCTCGGGAATGGCGGAGGCGAACTCTTGACCGGTGGCGAGATCCAGGCGCTGGAGGTAATCGCGAAGGGAATCGAAAACGGCCACATGCGTGAGGTCCACCAGGCGGGGTTCGGGATTGGGGAAGAACGATTGCCAGGCGGCGCGGTCGGAGACAGGGGCGGAGGTGGAGTCAAGGCTTCGGTCGATCAGGAGGTCGGTCAGGTCAGCGCCGCCGATGCTGACGAGGACGCCGTCGGGGAGCCACGCCAATTCCACGGGAATGACCAGATCGCGCCCACCCCAGTCCGCAGAGACGTCTTCGTCGGATTGGAGGCGATAGGAGAGGCGGTCGACGGGAATGTCCCGATAGTCGCGCGATTCTCCGCGTTCGAGGTCGAACGAGACGGGTTGGGCAGGCTGGATGGTGGCAGCCGATTTCATCAAGGTATCGGCCATATCCGCCATCTGGGAGGTCAGCTCGCGCAGGGCGCGGGGATCCTTCAGCCCGACGTATTCGACGGCCCGGATGGGGCAGTCTCGCCCGGGCGGCAGCAGGGCGAGGCCAATATCGCCGGCCATCTGGCGCCAGTAGGCCTTGGATTGATCGATATAGGCGGTCATGGTGGCGGGATCCATCCCGGCCGGCAGCAGCGCCAACACTTCATCCATGTAGCGGAAATAGGCGGGGGCAAGCAGGTCGAAATCGCCCAGATTGGCGGTTTCAACATACAGGGCATCGGGGAGGTTGACCACGGAAGCCATATCGGAGGGCGTCCGGAGGGTAGCGAGCCACTGGGCGAGCAAAGTGCCCGCAACGGGGGTGGCACGGGAATGGAGGTTCAAATGGTTGTCGGCCACGCCCAAGCCAAGGACGAGTTCCTCGGTCTGGCTGGCGAGGGCGAGATAGGCGCGCGCATAGATGTTGCCCAGGGCCTGGATGTTGGAAGCGGCAGCGGGGGCGGCTTGGAAGGCCCGCTGCATCTGGGCAGTGAACTGGGGTCCGAACACCTTGGCCATGGCCGAGGGACGGATTTGGATGGCGGCGACACCCTCGGCCGGCAGGATCGGCGGCAATTGGTCGCGGAGCGAATCGGCCAGATGCGCTTGCTCCGCGGTTGCGGCCGCGAGAAGCATCGAACCGCGCTTGAGGAAGAAGCAATTCTTCCAAGGGAGGAAGGAATTCCCAGGAGCGGCCAGATGCACCAGTTCGTCGGTGGAATCGTCAAGGGCGGACCATCCGGACTGACCGAGGCTGGCGAGATAGTCGTCGCCTCCGTTGACCACGGGCAGGAGGAAAAAGGCAAATCCCTTTGCGCCGCCTTCGGCCCAGACCGCGCGCAGGGTGCCGTTGGGTTCGATGCCAAGGCCGGGTTGAGTGCCTAGCGCGGCGTGGATCCCCAGCGAGACTATTTCCTTGGGCATGGGCTTGCCCCCGGTGCGGGTCAGTTCGAAGGCCGCCGCGGAAAGATTATCGATGCCCCGGATTTCCATCATGCCGAGGATCTCGGCGCCGGCCACTGGAGAGAGGGCTGCCGTCCCCAGAAGAAGGGCTGCCATCAGGTACGCGCTTTTTTTCACGATGAAACCTCCGCGGTTGTGAATGTTCAAGTCCATGATCAGTATAGCGGCCCGGGTGCGGAGGGACAAAGAAAAACGGCGCGAAGAGAAAAAGGCTTGCATGATGAACGATAGTTCACTTATTCTGCGGGACAACAACAGGAGAAATTCCATGCCTCGCGACATTCGTCTTGCCGAGAAAATCCACTTGTTGCGCCAGTTCTGGCGCATGGAACGACGTCCACCCACATACGCCGAGATGCTGGACCTGTTCGGCTACCGCTCGAAGAATGCGGTGTTCGGGCTGCTGGCCAAGCTGGAGGAGGCTGGCTATGTGGCCAAGGATCCCAATGGGCGCATTGCGTTGCTTCCGAAGCTGACGGGGACGGTGAGGATCCTCGGCTCCATTGCCGCCGGATTCCCGACCCAGGAAGAACAGCAGGAGGCCGAGGCCATCACGCTGGATGAATACCTGGTCAAGAAGCCCGACCAGACTTTCATGCTGACAGTCCGGGGCGATTCCATGATCGATGCGGGCATCCTGCCGGGTGACATCGTCCTGGTGGAGAAGGGGGGCAGTCCACGCCTGAATGACATTGTCGTGGCGCGGGTGGACGAGGAATGGACGTTGAAATATTACATGCGCGATGCCGCGGGGGTCCGACTGGATCCGGCCAATCCGAAATACAAGTTCATCCGGCCCCGGCATTCACTGGAGATCGGCGGGATCGTTCGCGCGGTTATCCGCAAGTACTGACCGGTTCCGGCCATCGGCGGGCAGGTCCGGAATGAAGGGGTGTCAAGTCTCAAATACGGGAACGCAGCCATGCGTTGAAATTTCCATCGATTTTTCCGATGGATGCCTATAGAGTATTGGGCATGAAACCCCAGGAGAAGGTTTCTCCCCGGCGGGAGATCAAAATCGTCGTGGATCGCAACGATCCCCGGACAGCCTCCGTCAAATGCGACGGCAAGACGGTGTTTACGATCAAAACGGATGTGTCGGGGGTGCATCCGTCCGTGATCGTCACCGCCACGGAAACCTATCTGAAGACCATGATCAAGGGAAAGGCCGGCATCGCCTTGTGGAATGGCCCGGCTGGGATCCCCCCGCGGAACCTGAAGTTGCCCACCTAGGGCGCCGGGTAGACTCGAACCTGCCATCCGCTAGGTGCGCGGCGGAGGTGCGCACCGCCGAATCTTTGTCGACGGAACGGACTCAATCGGCCGAGGCGTCCGGTGAAGGTGCTTCGGGTGCCTTTGTGGGCGAGGATGGGGCGATCTTTCCAAGATAGTCCGGTAGTTCTATGCCGGCCATGCGGGCCACCTCGTGGAGAGGCGGGATGCTCCGGATGAGATTCTGGGCGAAATTGGCGGTGCTGGAGGTCCCGTTGGCGGAGCCCGAATCCCAGACGGTGACCTTGTCGATCTTGAGATTCTGGATGGCTTCGACCTGACGGGCAACGATGCCTTCGATCTTTTCAACCATGAGCAAGGTGGCCGCGGCTTGGGCGTCGCCGCCGCAGCTTCCAACGAGCTGGGCATAGCCGGTCGCCTTGCCTTCGAGCAGCTTGCGTAGCCCTTCGGCCTCGGCCTGATATTTCAACAGGACGCCATCGGCTTCGCCCTTGGCGACGCGGCGAATGCGTTCGGCCTCGGCCTCGGCGGCGATTTCGATCTTGCGCTTTTCCACCTCCTGCTGGGCGACTTCGGCGGCGTTGAGGCGTTCCATTTCGGCCTTGTACTGGGCCTTCTGGATTTCGACTTCGGCGAGGCGCTTGGCGACTTCGCTGCGCTGGAGGGCCTCGGCCTGCTTGACGTTGAGTTCGGCGTTGAAATCGGCGATTTCGGCCTTGGCCTTGTTTTCGCCGCCGATGGCGAGCGACTCTTGCTGCTGGACGTAGACGCGCTGGTCGGCCTCGGCGTGCTTCATGCCCTTCTGGCCCTCGGCCTGGTTCTCGGCGACACGGATGTCGCGCTCCTTTTTGGCCTGGGTTTCGCCGATGGCGCCGAGTTTCTCCTGCTGCGCCACGTCGATCATGGCCTGGTTCACGGCTTCGGCGGCCGCCTTCTTGCCGAGGGCGTCGATGTAGCCGGAAACGTCGGTGATGTCGGTGATGTTGACGTTGATGAGGTAGAGGCCGATTTTGTTGAGCTCCGGTTCGACGTTGCGGCGAACCGAGGCCAGGAAGCTTTCGCGGTCCTGGTTGATCTGCTCGATGGTCAGGGAGGCGACGGTGAGGCGGAGCTGGCCAAAGATGATTTCGCGGGCCATCTGTTCGATTTCGGGCGGATTGAGGCCGAGGAGGCGTTCGGCGGCGTTGGTCATGACGGTGGGATCGGTACTGATGCCCACGGTGAAGGTGCTGGGCACATGCACGCGGATGTTCTGCAGGGAGAGTGCGCCCTGGAGCGGGATGCTGATGGTCATGGGCGTCAGGCTGAGGAACGAGCAGTCCTGGATGAGTGGCCAGACGAGGGCCCCGCCGCCGTGGATGCACTTGGCTGTCATGTCGCCGACCCGGCCATAGATCACGAGGATGGCATCGGAGGGGCAGCGCTTGTAGCGCGAGGCGAAGAAAATCAATGTCGACAAGAACAGGGCGACGAACGCGATGATGAACAAGATCCATCCGGGTGTCATGGGCGGGCCTTTCTGTGAATTATGCCAAATCGACGACGAGGAGATTGCCGTTGTCGACGCGCGCGACCTTCACGCGCGAGCCGGTGGGCAGGGGCTGGCCGCTGGCGCTGCGGGCATCGAGCACGCTGAGGCGTCCGTTGACGGCGATCTGGACCTTGCCAACATCGTTTGCTGGGATGGTCAGGTAGACGGAGCCCTCGATGCCCACGGCCTGGTCGAGGCGGGTGGTGCCGTCGGACTGCATTTTCTTCATGGCCTTGAAGATCCAGGCCATGATCCACATGCTGAGGCCGCCGGCGAGGAGGGCGACGAGGAGGGCGGGGAGGGGTGCGCCGGGGCGGGATTCGAGCATGGCGCGCCCGCCGAGGCCGAACATCATGAGGAAGGCGGTGATGCCCAACAGGCTGAGCATCTTGAAGCTGGCATCGGTGTGCGATGCATCGATTTCGCCGGGATGGTCCGCGGGGGTTTCGGTGCCGAAGCCCAGCACCTGAAGCGTCAGGCGGATGAGGAACATTGTGCCCCCGACGAGTGCGCAGACCGTGAAAACCAATTCAAGTTTTTCCATGGGTCGACCTCCGGTACGGACTATCGGACATCGCGGGACGGTTGGCAAGCCGCAACGGCCGGTATGCCGCAACGGCCGGTATAGGGTCAAGGTTGTGGACGTTCCGCCACGACGAGCATTTCGAAGTCGTCGGGAGTGAGCGGATCGCCGCGGCTGAAGGCGCCCAGCCTGGCCCCAAAGATCTCGGCATGCGCGAAACCGGCGGATTTAAGCAGCCAGGAGATTTCGGACGGGACGTAGTAGCGTTCGTTGCAGTCCAGCATCAGGCGCTGGCCGGAATCGTCGACGATGACGGTGCGGTTGTGGTCGCGGAACGTCATGAGATCGAAGGAGGATTCGCAGGTCTGGGCCTGTCCGTCGCGGGCGTTGGCGTTGAGGAAATCCTTGACCGAATGGAAGAGGGGGAAGAGTCCGTTGAGGGTGGTGAAGACCAGCTTGCCGCGGGGCCGGAGGGCGCGGGCGGCGTCCTGGAGGATCTGATAGTTCATCTCGTCGGTCTCCATGAGGGAGAAGGCACCTTCGCAGAGCATGATGGCCAGGTCGAACTCGTGGCGGAACGGGAGGTGGCACGCATCCTGCCGTTGGAAATCCACGGCGACGCCGAGGGCGGCGGCCTTTTCGCGGGCCCGCGCGAGCTGGGCTTCGGACAGATCGAT
Source organism: uncultured Verrucomicrobiota bacterium (assembly GCA_964402575.1). Lineage (GTDB taxonomy): Bacteria > Verrucomicrobiota > Kiritimatiellia > CAIQIC01 > Lenti-01 > Lenti-01. The sequence continues at coordinate 276 of CAYODC010000030.1, read as the reverse complement.
GCCGGTGACGGAATAGCCGCGGCGGGCGAGTTCGATGGCATGGCGTCCGGTGCCGCAGCCGATGTCGAGGATGCGCCGGGAACGATCGGAAGCGATTTCGCGCTCGAGGAAGTCGCATTCGCCAGAGGTGCCCTGGGTGAAGCCCTCCTGATCGTACTGGCGGGCGTAGTTGGCAAACAACTGTTCGTACCACGGGTTCATACGGATATCTTGGTCCGGGACCATGAATGCGTCAAAGGATTTCCACGGTGTGGAAAAAGTTTTCCACAGTGTGGA